>CAYUVE010000059.1:0-11665 GCA_964447985.1 uncultured Thiotrichales bacterium | reverse complement strand
TGCACACGATCCCAACGGTAGTCTCTGTCCATGGCGTAAAAACGACCGACCATTGTCGCAATCTGACCACCGCCTACTTCAGCCATCAGAGTCTCCATAGCCTTAATAGACGCGGCTGCACTTTTCGGCGCGGTATCACGACCGTCGAGAAACGCATGAACAAATACTTGCTTAGCACCACGCTCGACCGCCAGTCTGACCATGGCCTGGATATGGGATTCGTGGCTGTGTACACCGCCTGGCGACATCAGACCGAAAATATGTACAGAACTATTATTGTTGATCGCCACATCAACGGCGTCTTTCAAGGTCTGATTATCGTAGAACATTCCACTCTCAATCGAGCGCTGAATGCGGGTTAGCTCTTGATATACGACGCGACCGGCGCCAAGATTTAAATGACCAACTTCCGAGTTACCCATTTGCCCGCTTGGCAGGCCGACACTGGCCCCCGAGGCGCTGATCAATGTGTTGGGGTTATCGGCATACAAACGGTCCCACACGGGAGTTTTGGCATTGGCAATAGCATTTCCCGATGTTTCATCGGTATAGCCCCAACCATCAAGAATGGTCAGGAGAATAGGTCGTTTTTCTACAGTCATGTTTAGGTAATCGTTAATCGAGTGTCGCGTTAGCACAGGCTCCAAACAGCTGCGCTTGCTGGTAACGCTGGCGCAATATCAGTATGATGCCGTGCGCACAGGCGTGTGAATTATACCGTAATAAACAGTGTTTTAGCGGCGTCACAAGCCTATTGATCATTTAGTTTGGGATAAATTGGCAAACATGGGACAATTTTTTGAATTTATAGCGAATCATTGGATACTGAGCTCCTTATTCGTCTTGATTTTATTCCTGCTCGTCATGGATACCGTGCGGGACAAATTATTGGGCTTTGGCGAGGTCAAGGCTGATGAAGCAGTCAGGTTGATGAATCGCGAAGATGCCGCGGTACTTGATGTACGCGAAGATGGCGAATTCGCCGAAGGGCATATTATCAACGCCATTCACATTCCACTGCCACTGTTGGAAAGCCGTATTACCGAACTGCAGGATCACAAAGATAAGCCGCTATTGGTGTATTGCCGCACCGGCAACCGCTCCGCCAAGGCCGCATCAGAGCTTATGAAGCAAGGCTTTAGTGGTGTAAAAAAATTGAGCGGTGGGATAATAGCTTGGGAGAATGCCAAGCTACCCGTTAGCAAATCCAGTTAATTATAAATTACCGCTCAGCATCATATGAGCATACTCAGCAGGAAATCTTATGGCCGACGATGACAACACGCAAGAAGCTGCTCAAGGCAGCCAACAGCGCTTTCATATACAAAAAATTTACGTAAAAGATGTCTCTTTTGAAACACCTAACTCACCACAAATTTTTTCTGAAAAGTGGAAGCCGGAGGTGAATCTAGAGATTCGCAACACGGCCAAAGTACTTGCTGAAGACGTACATGAAGTGATTCTCTCGCTCACGGCGACGGTAAAAATAGAAGATAAAGTGGCCTACCTCATCGAAGTGCAACAAGCCGGTATTTTTAACATCAGCGGTTTTGAAAAAAATAACCTCGCCGCTATGGTTGGCAGCTATTGCCCGAATATACTGTTTCCCTATGCCAGAGAATGCGTCTCAGACATAGTCTCAAAAGGTGGTTTCCCGCAATTGGTATTAGCACCGGTTAACTTTGATAGTCTCTACAGCCAACATCTGAAAAACATGCAGGATAATGAAGGTGGCCAGCCGGAGACGTCCCACTAATCCAATATGAATAAACCTCGCTCAGTTAGTGTTATCGGTGCTGGCTCATGGGGGACAGCACTGGCACAACAATTAGCTGGCCAGCAATATTTAGTTAGGTTGTGGGGACGCAACAGTGAGCGTATTGCCGATATTAACAGGCTCCAGTGTAATCAACGCTACTTACCCGACTTAAGCTTATCTGAGCGGATTACCGGCTACGACATTCTAGAAGACGCACTTTCTCAGCATGAGCTCATACTGCTCGCTATTCCTAGCAGTGCTTTTCGTCATACCATTCAACAGATACTGCCCTTTTGCAACGATGACAGCCTCATCACCTGGGCCTGTAAAGGCTTAGAATACAACAGCGGCAAACGCCTTGATCAAATATTGTTAGAAGAATGGCCGGGATTAAAACGCTATGGTGTGATCTCCGGTCCGACCTTTGCCAAAGAGCTGGCTGCCGGATTACCCACAGCAATAACCGTAGCCGGTAATAATGAAACAGCCAGCCAAGACATTGCGCATTATCTTCACGGTGGCGCCTTACGTTGCTACACCTCAAGTGATATTACCGGCGTAGAACTTGGCGGCGCAATCAAAAATGTCTTAGCCATTGCCGCAGGCATTACCGATGGTCTACAGCTTGGTGCTAATACACGTGCCGCATTGATTACGCGAGGGCTGAACGAGATGGTCAAACTCGGTGTCGCGCTAGGCGGAGAACTCAGTACCTTTTATGGATTAGCTGGCATGGGTGATTTGATTTTAACTTGCACCGATGACATGTCGCGTAATCGCCAACTCGGCCTAGCCTTAGGACAAGGCAAGTCTTTGCAACGCGCTTTATCCGATATAGGCCAAGTCGTAGAAGGCGTCGGTACCGCACGCGAGGTTTTTAGCCTCGCGCAATCACATAATATTGACATGCCAATTAGTAACAGCGTTTACCAAGTGCTCTATGAAAACCTCGCGCCCAGCGAGGCCGTGACCAAACTTTTAGAACGAGAACTTAAGGCCGAAGACGATTGAGCATTCAATCAAACGCTAGCCCTCTCACTCACGCCATGATTCTTGCCGCAGGCCATGGCAAGCGAATGCGACCCTTAACAGAACATACACCAAAGCCATTATTGATGGTCGGCGACAAAACGCTTATTGAATACCACATCGAAGCCTTAGCCAACGCAGACATACACAATATTGTGATCAATACCGGGCGACTAGGCTCACAGTTTGAAGAAAAGCTTGGAGATGGTAGGCAATATGGTGTTAGCTTACGCTATTCCCACGAAGGCGATTCTCCTCTCGAAACAGGTGGCGGCATTTGCAAGGCCTTACCTTTACTAGAGAGCTCAGAATTTCTTGCGGTAAATGGTGATATCTGGACTGACTATGACTTCTCAACCCTAAGTCATAAGCCCAAATCACTATGTCATCTAATTTTAGTTAACAACCCTGAGCACAACCCAAACGGTGATTTTAGCTTTAGCGACAACACACTAAGCAACGATGGCGAACAACGCTATACTTTTAGTGGCATCGCCGTATACCAAAAAGAATTTTTCGCCAGCATTAAGGAACAAGCTTTTTCACTTGCGCCATTATTAAAACAAGCCATAAACGAGCAATGTGCTAGCGCCGAAATCCACTACGGACAATGGTACGACATTGGCACACCAAAGCGCCTAGAAGAACTCAATCAAAAATTAAAAGCTAACGTACTAGCTGATCTTGAATAGCGTCTTTTAAGTTTAAACGACGGCGTTTTAATTCAGATATATGGGCATCCGACACTGGCGACAATATACTCTCTAGCCCATGAATTTTCTTATCGGTAGTATCGTATTCGTTAACTAAAGCAGCAAAAGATGGTTCGGATTGCTTCATGGTTTGAAGCTTAGAAAAATAATCGGGGAATTCCTCGTTAAGAGGGTGGCGAGAAATTGGCATAGGCGGCACCTCCATAGTTGCGTACTGAGTCGGTCGCTTAATATCCCTGTTTTTCCGCACAGGGTTGTTCAGAATCTCATCTGTAAAACACTCTGTCAAGCGCGCAACTATCGTGCCTAACAAAGCCCTTTCTAATGATTTCTAAGCAGCGCGACGCTCACAATCTACCGACCGGCTCTCAACACGCCGATCAATAACCAATTGCAGATCATGCATTTCAGCAAAACGGAGGATATGCTCATAGGCGAAGTGATCTCGAGCTTCAAGATCTCGGGCGATAATCAAAGACTGTTTGCCACCAATGATGCAGGGTTGCGCGTCCAAAGAATATTTCAGTCTATGTGCGTACTCAAAACTGGCACGCTGCAGACTAATTTGTCGCAACCACCCATCCGCTCTCTCAGACATGACGGATCGAATAGCTGCTCTGCTATCCGCCTCTGAGGCTCCCTTACCCGTTTGAATCGTCTTGCTCATTAATGCCTTGACCCTTTCTTAAATACCCTATCGGTCGGCCAAGGAAATAACTTTAATCTTGCTTAGCTATGCCTAACTATTTTTATCATTATGATGGTTTAGCTTCTTTCAAGGCAATAATACGCTTTTCTTGCAAGGCCTCAGCAATCTCTTGACCGCTTAAGCCTTGATCACGTAATTCTTGGGCGTTGATTGATTTAATCTTTTCAATCGCAGCCTGCAAATATGCAGATTGCGGATAGCTTGACGTCTCTGGGTGACTCAAACACCAGTGACTCTGACACAAGGACAGCAATGACTCGAGTCGCTCCGGTCTTCGTAAAGCATCCAGCGATTCCAATAACGATAACTGCTGCTCAGCACTGAGACTCATAACACCATGCACGTTCTCGCCATAACGTATAAACAGTTCCGTAAGCTGCGTATAGCTCTTTGAAATTCTCAGGCGAGAGGCCATAGCGTGCAACTGATCAGTTGATAGGTGACTGCTCAACGCTGCAAACCGCTGTTCGGTAGAAGTGCTGGTTTTCGCCAAGCTCGCCATAAAATCCATCGCCGTAGGCACACCTAATTGCCAGGTGCTGGCTAACTCGGGAAACACCTGAGACAGCGCATGACACTCATCCAGCACGTTAAAATAGGCCAGCGGATCGGCTTCGGATAAGGCACGTTCTGTTTCAGTCCATACTCGCTCAGCAACCAGGCTTTTCATCTCACCGCTGGCAACCATTTCGCGCATCAGTGCCAGGGTTTTATCGGCAATACGAAAACCTAGCGGAAAAAAGCGTGCAGCAAATCTTGCTAAGCGTAATATCCGCAAGGGGTCTTCAACAAAGGCCTGAGTAACATGGCGCAAGACTTTGTTTTCAAGATCAACGCGGCCCTGATAGGGGTCGATGATATTGCCTTGATCATCCTCAGCAATTGCGTTAATTGTTAGATCACGCCTGGCCAGGTCTTGTTCAAGGGTGACATCAGGATCAGCATGTACGGCAAAACCGGTATAGCCTGCCGCCGTTTTACGCTCCGTTCTTGCCAGCGCGTATTCCTGTTTGGTTTCGGGATGGAGGAATACCGGAAAATCACGTCCGACCTGTTGGTAACCTAGGTCGATCATCTGTTGCGGCATTGCGCCAACAACCACCCAGTCGATATCTTTGACTGGCAGCCCGAGCAATTGATCGCGTACTGCACCGCCAACACGATAGATTTCCATAGCGTCAGCAGCTTACACGCTTATTCGTGGCGCGCAACCTCGCGCAGCTTGTCAAAATATTCGCCTTGGCTTTCTTTAGCCAAATAAGTCGGAACAACCGCATCGATACTACTAGGCTCGATGGCAAATACAGCAGGAAACTCACCTTGGCAGATGCTATCCGCTTTCATCGACGCCACATTATCACGTGTTAAAGGCTTACCCGGCACCCATTCCATTATTCGCGCAAGCACCTCAGAGGCGCCACTACCAAGGTTAATAATCAAACGCTTTGCGTCTATTTGCTCAGCGGTGTAATCGACCAGCTGACGTAAGCTATAGTCCTGAGGGCCACATAGGTTATAACGCTGGCCGTAGGTCTCAGGCTCGTTAATCGACTTTGCCATCGCGGTTACCACATCACCAACGTAGATCGGGGCAAAACGTGCGTCAGCACAGGCTAATGGCATGAAGCCTGGACTCAGCGCGAGCAAACTGGCAAAACGATTAAAAAACGAATCATTCGGGCCAAATATGACTGAAGGGCGAAAGCTAGTCACGGCGACATCATGTAAAGCGTGAGCATGATTCTCCGCTTCACCTTTACTACGCAAATACGCGCTAACACCACGTGCTTCATCAGCATTCAATGCGCTCATGTGTAAAAGCCGACGCACTCCTGCAGCGCGACATGCACTGGCGACTTTGCGTGATAATTCTACATGTACTCTGGCGAAGCTATCTTTACCCGCTTCGTATAATAAGCCGATGAGATTGATGACGGTATCAACGCCCTGAAAATGATCACTCAGCGCCTCTTCATCACAGACGTCGGCTTGCTCAACCTTAACCGTAGGTAACACCAGTAGATGACGTTGTCGCTCAGGATGACGTGACAACACCGTTATCTGGTAGCCTTCGTCAGCTAAGCGATTAACCAAGTGGGTTCCTACGAAGCCAGAGCCACCCAGGACACATATATGACGCGAATTCTTCACAAAACTTCCTCTCAGCTTAGCGCCTTGCTCCATATAGCCAGATTTCAGGTCAGTGCATCAGCGCGAAGGGGGAGACTACACTAGGGCTATGCCGAATCTCAATATCTACCCTACAATCACAGATAATATAGTAAGACTAATTTTGGCCATACTAAGGCACCAAGGAGGCTAATATGGGGTATCAATCCATTAATCCCGCCAACGGCGAACTACTAGAACAATTCGATCATTGGGATGACGATCAGCTAGAAAACGCACTAGCCTGTGCTGAGGCCGCCAGCGCACAATGGAAAACAACCCGCTTTGACGAACGTGCACATTTACTACGCCAGCTTGCTGCGCAGCTGCGCGCTGATAAATCTCATCTTGCTAAGTTAATTACCCTCGAAATGGGTAAGCTTTATAGCGAAGCGCAGGGCGAAATAGAAAAATGTGCCTCGGTCTGTGATTACTATGCCGAGCATGGTGCCAAGTTTTTAGCCGACGAGCCGATTGAATCCGATGCCAGTCGCAGCTTTGTCGCTTACCAACCTTTGGGCGTTGTGTTGGCGGTTATGCCGTGGAATTTTCCTTTTTGGCAAGTGATGCGTTTTGCCGCACCGGCGCTAATGGCGGGTAACGTCGGGCTGCTGAAGCATGCCTCTAATGTTCCGCAGTGCGCACTGGCCTTAGAAAAATTATTTGATGACGCCAATTTTCCAATCAATGTCTTTCAAACATTACTCATCACCGTGCCGCAAGTCGCCCAAGTCATTGCGGATGATCGTGTTCATGCGGTAACGCTGACCGGTTCAACACCGGCAGGACAGAAAGTGGCCAGCTGTGCTGGCCAAAACATTAAAAAGAGCGTACTCGAACTGGGTGGCTCAGACCCCTTTATCGTGCTTGACGATGCCGATTTAGAATTGTGCGTGAGTAATGCCGTCACGTCTCGCTATCTCAATGCAGGGCAAAGTTGTATTGCCGCCAAACGTTTTATTGTCACGCCGGGCATAGCTGATGATTTTGTCACGGCGTTTAAAAATGCTGTTGAAAAATTTCAAGCTGGCGACCCGATGTCAGAGCAAACCAGCTTAGCGCCTATGGCTAGAGCAGACCTTCGAGACGAGCTACACCAACAAGTCCAGGCTAGTATTGATGCTGGCGCCTCGGGTGTTACGGGCTGCAAAGTTATCGCAGGCGATGGCGCCTATTATCAAGCCTCCATTCTTGATCACGTGACCAAGGCATGCCCCGCTTATGCGGAAGAACTGTTTGGCCCTGTCGCCATTGTCATTCGTGCTCAAGATGAAGCCGATGCCATTGCCATCGCCAATGAATCGGTATTTGGTTTAGGCGGCAGTATTTGGACACAAGACCAAGAACGTGGAGAACAACTGGCGCGTCAAATCGATTCTGGCGCGGTATTTGTCAACGGTATGGTAAAAAGTGATCCGCGACTGCCTTTTGGTGGTATCAAACAATCCGGTTATGGCCGCGAGTTATCGCAACACGGTATTCGCGAATTTGTTAACGCCAAAACCATTTGGTTGCGCTAGGGCGAGACACACTGGAAAACCTAATTCTCATTAGCTATTTAGCCATCGGCGCTGTAGCTGGGCTGAGCGCCGGGCTATTTGGCATAGGCGGTGGCATTATCGTCGTGCCGGGACTGGCCCTAGTATTCGCATCACTTGAATTTAACCCAGAACATTTGATGCATATCGCCGTCGGCACTTCGCTTGCGACGATTATCGTCACGGGTAGCGCATCAGCCTGGACCCATCATCGCCACCAAGCCGTTCGTTGGCCGCTAGTAGTAAGCTTATTGCCGGGAATCATTATTGGCGCCGCTTTGGGGGCACTGTTCGCCGATAGCTTATCCAGCGATAGATTACGGCAGTTATTTGGAGCCTTACAAATAATACTGGCCTTAAAGCTTTTGCTTAATCTCTCGCCTGAGCGCGGCGAATTTCGCCCACGCATGGGCGAGATGCCTGTCGCAGGTAGCATCATAGGCGCGGTTGCCAGCTGCTTTGGTATTGGCGGCGGCGCCCTCACCGGCCCCTATCTGATTTTTCGCGGCCAAGCGATTCATAACGCCGTGGCTACCGCATCGGCCGTTGGCGTGCCAATCGCCATTGCCGGTGCGATAAGTTTTATCGCTACCGGATTAGATGCCGAAACCCTGCCTAAATTTAGTAGTGGCTATGTCTTTTGGCCCGCTTTCGCCATGATTAGCCTAGCGACCTTAGTCTTCGCGCCAATAGGCGCAAAACTCGCGCATAAACTCAACCCGGCAATATTAAAAAAAGCCTTTGCTGTTCTATTAATTATTATCGGTATCAAAATGTTAGTGGGCTAGATAATCAAGTAGCACAGCCTCGAACCGCTAACTCTCTAGACACGCTATTAGTAGACAGCGGCAAAGCAAGCTAAAATAAGCAAAAATCTTATTAACGGAGCAAAATCAATGTCGAAACTCGTCCCTCCACACGGCGCTGATGCGCTAAAACCTTTATTACTTGAAGGCGATGCGCTTGCAGCAGAACTGGCTCGCGCCGCGAGTCTGCCGCAAGTGACTATCAGCTCACGCGAGGTGGGTGACTTAATTATGCTCGGTATTGGCGGCTTTACACCGCTTGATGGCTTTATGGGTAAGGCCGATTGGCAAGGGGTTTGTGATAGCTACACCTTGGCAAACGGTTTGTTCTGGCCCATCCCCATCACCCTTTCGACCGATCAAGCCACTGCTGATGGCCTAAGCGAAGGCGGTGATATCGCTCTGGTAGACGGTGAAAGCGGTGAAACCATGGCCACCATGACCGTGACCGAGAAATACACGATTGATAAAGCCCATGAGTGTGAAACCGTGTTCAAGACCACTGACGAAGAACACCCTGGTGTAAAAATGGTCATGAACCAAGGCGAAGTCAATTTGGCAGGACCGGTAAAAGTCTTGTCACAAGGTGGCTTCCCTGAGCGCTTCCCTGATTATATGACCCCGGCGCAAACGCGCGCGCTGTTTGAAGAAAAAGGCTGGAATACGGTTGTGGCTTTCCAAACCCGTAATCCTATGCATCGCTCGCACGAATATCTAGTGAAGGTCGCCATCGAAACCTGTGACGGTGTGATGATTCACTCACTGCTAGGCAAACTTAAACCTGGTGATATTCCAGCAGACGTACGCTCAAAAGCCATTGGCTCATTAATCGACAACCATTTTGTTAAAGACACTGTTGTGCAATCCGGTTATCCCTTAGACATGCGATATGCCGGGCCTCGTGAGGCTTTATTGCATGCTTTATTCCGTCAAAACTACGGTTGCTCTCATTTAATTGTCGGTCGTGACCATGCCGGTGTCGGTGATTACTACGGCCCGTTTGATGCGCATGACATCTTTGATGAGATTCCTGAAGGCGCTTTAAAAACACAAGCGATGAAGCTCGACTGGACCTTCTGGTGTTATAAGTGTGGCGGTATGGCCTCAATGCGTACTTGCCCACATAAACCCGAAGATCGCCTGCTCTTATCAGGCAGTAAGCTACGTAAAATGCTTTCTGAGGGTGATGAAGTGCCTGCTGAATTCAGTCGCCCCGAAGTCCTTCATATATTGCGCGACTACTACGGCAGCATCAAAGATGAAGACAAAGTAGAAGTTAAGCTAAGCGGTCACTCAGCACGCTAGCTGATTACTCTTAGTCAATTTTCTTTAGACAATAAAAAAGCGCGGGCCTTGACAGGTTACCGCGCTTTTTTATTGACCTTGAAACTTAGCTTTTATTTCTACCGTGCCCGCCAGCAATGCTGATGACGGTAAACAAAATGGCCACACCGATACCAACTAAAGCATATTTGAAGGCATAAGTATCACCGGTTTCTTTATAGTGATACTCGTCCTTCATTAAACGGTTTGGATCAGCCGGTGCATGACTGGCGCCACCGCCTGCGGCCACAGCAACACTAGTAAAACTGGCAACGGCTAGCGCCAATGCAAACAATATCGGTGTGCTTTTTGCGCACAACATCTTGATCAATTTCATCGAAATAACCTCAACTCCCTAACCCGACCCTAAGGGCCCCTAGCCGCAAACATAAGCTGCCAGGCGGCGAAAGCGGCTAAGGATACTATTGTCGCGCCAAGAAGGGGAGAGCTATTCGCTTATTTATTTTATTTTGCGTGTAAAAATGCCTGACTAACCAAAAGATAGACGACATTTTTTTGACTTTTCCACATACTACATATTGTGCACAACTTATACACAGGATAGTCCCCGCGCAAGTTATTGATTTTCAAGTGCAATTTATAAGTTATTGATTTTATTGATTTAATATTTTTGTCATAAGCTATTGACGAGACCCTCATAGCGGCGTAGTCTCTCCCGCTTACCACAATATGTTGTGGTTCCTCATGAAACGCATTAAAAACACTAAAGCAAACGAGGGAGCATCTGTGAGCAGCGAACAAGTCCAACTGAAAGTCGTCGAAAATAAAAAAGATATCGCCATGCAAGGCGCATCGATTGATATCTGGGACAAAAAATACCGCCTCAAAACCCGCACGGGTGAAAACGTCGATGCCGATATCGACGCCACCTATCAACGTGTGGCACGTGCTTTGGCTGATGTCGAGCCCAGCGAGGAAAAACGCGGTGAGTGGTATGAAAACTTTCTTTGGGCCCTGCGTCGTGGCGCGATTCCAGCCGGTCGAATTATGTCGAATGCTGGCGCACTGGCGCATAAACCTGCGACCTCAACGATTAACTGTACCGTCTCTGGCACCATCGAAGATTCGATGAATGGCATTCTCGGTATGGTGCATGAAGCCGGCTTAACCTTAAAAGCTGGTTGCGGTATAGGTTATGAGTTTTCCACCTTGCGGCCCAAGGGTGCATATGTCACTGGCGCCGGCGCGTATACCTCTGGGCCGCTTTCTTTTATGGATATTTACGACAAGATGTGCTTTACCGTCTCCTCCGCCGGCGGCAGAAGGGGTGCCCAAATGGGGACCTTCGATGTTGGGCACCCCGATGTTCTCGATTTTATTAGAGCCAAACGCGAAGACGGTCGCTTACGCCAATTCAATCTCTCTTTATTAATCACCGATGACTTTATGAAGGCCGTGATTAATGATGAAGATTGGCAACTTGCTTTTCCACTGACACGAGATGAAGTGAAGTCTGATAACGTCGATTTAGAAGGCGACGATATTATCTGGCGCGAGTGGCCAGGCCACGGCAGCTATGTCTCAAACGATGCGGGCCTGGTGGCCTGTAAAGTCTTTAAAACCATTCGTGCCAGCCACTTATGGAATGCCATCATGTC
>CAYUVE010000058.1:8158-11878 GCA_964447985.1 uncultured Thiotrichales bacterium | reverse complement strand
ACCCCAAGGGCACTTCCTCATAAAACACTATCGTGTTTTATTCAAGGCGCAGGGTGGGCGAGTATTGGTTGTTAACAGAATATGATGCTTTTTATCTAGTTATGAGCTTCTGCCTAAGACGACTTCTTCGCAATTTACTCTCGTAAATTACTCAGGGCGCAGGGGATGATGAATTTTAAATGGATTACCGCTTTCGCGGTAATGACGATGGAGTTACAGATAATTCAACACCTGCTCAAGTGAGTCCAATTTCACAATCTCCAAGCCGCTTATCCCTTTCCTCGGTGCATTCGCTTTTGGAATCAACGCTTTGGTAATACCATGCCGTGCGGCTTCTTTAAGGCGTTCCTGGCCGTTAGATATTGGCCTAATCTCACCGCCTAAACCCAACTCGCCAAAGATGACGGTTTTTTCTGGTAAGGGTTTATTTTTATAACTGGATAAAGCTGCTAGTACAACAGCGAGATCTGAAGCGGTTTCGGTAATGCGCATACCGCCCACTACGTTTACAAAGACATCATCACCGTGCAGACTGGTGCCGCCATGGCGATAAAGTAAGGCCAGCAACATGGCTAAGCGATTACCGTCTACACCTAAGGCAACGCGGCGTGGTTGTGAATGCGGGCTATCCGCAACCAGGGCTTGCACTTCACATAGGATTGGTCGACTACCTTCGCAGGTGACGGTTATAGCACTACCGGCTACTGGGTTTTCGTGCTGAGATAAGAATATGGCTGAAGGGTTACTGACTGGTTTTAAACCTTGTTCTGTCATGGCGAACAGACCGACTTCATTCACTGGACCAAAGCGGTTTTTAACCGAACGTAATACGCGATAACGACTGCTGGCATCGCCTTCAAAGTAAAGTACGGTATCGACCATATGTTCTAACACTCGTGGGCCTGCTAGATTGCCTTCTTTGGTGACATGGCCGGCAATAAGCAAGATACAACCATTGCGTTTGGCGAATTGAACTAGCTTTGTGGTGCTTTCTCTTACTTGTGCTACTGAACCTGGCGCTGAGCTTAATGACTCACTAAATATAGTTTGTATGGAATCCACTATCACCATACTCGGTTTTTCTTTATTGATTTGTGCCAGTATGCGTTCTACCGAAGTTTCTGCCAGCAAACGTACTTTGCTATTGGCCACCCCTAGTCGATGGGCACGCAGTGAAACCTGCTCTAATGATTCTTCACCCGTGACATAAAGTGAGGGTTCGTTATCACCTAAACAGATAGAGGCTTGCAGTAGTAAGGTTGATTTACCGATACCGGGGTTACCACCTATTAACACCACACCACCTGAGACCAGGCCGCCGCCTAATACCAAGTCTAGCTCGCTGATGGTAGTGCTGATATAGGTGTTAGCTTCTGGACTGACTTCGGATAATGCAACGACTTCGCTTTTTTCCGCGGCATAGCCCATAAAGCGCGAACTGGCGGGGCTAACGGATTCTTCTACTAGGGTATTCCATGCTCCGCAGGAGGGACATTGCCCTACCCACTTGGGGTTGGTCGCGCCGCAATCACTGCAAACATAGATAGATTTTTCTTTTGCTGCGACGGCCATGACTAAACGTACTCGAATCTAACTCTACGTGTGACGCCACACAACAGCTCGTAGGGGATGGTTTTCGCATGTTCGGCGACTTCTTCTACGGGTAGATCTTCGCCCCATAAGGTGACTTTATCGCCCACTGCGGCATCGGGAGCATGACGTAAGTCGATAGCAATCATATCCATGGATACTCGACCTATAATTTGACTGCGTTGTTCACCTATTAGTACCGGTGTGCCGGATTCGGCATGGCGTGGATAACCGTCACCATAACCGATGGCGGCAATACCGATATGCATATCGCTGGGACATTGCCAGGTGCCACCATAGCCAATACGCTCACCTTGGCGTAAATGTTTGACGGCGATAAGCTGTGACGTTAAGGTCATCGCCGCTTGAAGGTCTTCTGACTCGGCCAAGCCATCACTAAAGGGTGACACACCATAAAGCATAATACCGGGTCGTACCCATTGATAATGTGAATCGGGCTGCGACAATATTGCGGCGGAATTCGCTACGCTACGTTCGGCCTGCCACGGCTCACTTAATCGCTCGAACTGTGCCAGTTGTTCTAAGGTGGTGTTATCGTTGCGATCATCGGCGCAACTAAAGTGGCCCATGATCTTTGGCGTGCCCGAGACGGCATTACAATCGTTTAAACGCTGCCAGGCTTGGGCAAACTGCTCGGGTAAAAAACCTAAGCGATGCATGCCTATATCGAGTTTTAACCAGACTTGTACAGGAGTGGCTAAACGCAGGTTTTCAAGCAGCTCTATTTGCTCATCGTTATGCACGACAAGCTGCAAACGCTTTTGTGCTGCCGTACGTAATTCCTGGCTGGTGCTTACACCTTCCATGAGTAGTATTTGATGGGCTATGCTCGCTTCTCGTAAGGCTAGCGCTTCATCTAAACGGGCAACACCAAATGCGTCAGCTGATGATAAGGCGTGGGCGACACGTACCATACCGTGGCCATAGCCATCGGCTTTGATAACGGCAATCACTCGGCTATTTGGTGCAGCGGCGCGTACGCGACCCAGGTTATGCTTCAATGCATCGGTATTGATGCTAGCAACTGCTCCCTGTGTCATTCACGGCACTCACAAATCATGCAAAGCCCTCGGGTGGAAGGCTAAATGAATCGGGGATATAGTTTTCGAAACGCGTGTACTCGCCTAGGAATGTGAGTTTTTTCATTCCTATAGGACCATTACGCTGCTTAGCAATAATGATCTCGGCAATACCACGGTCGGGACTTTCTTCGTTATAAACTTCGTCTCGATAGATAAAGGCGATGACATCGGCATCCTGCTCAATGGCTCCTGACTCGCGTAAATCTGACATCACGGGTCGTTTATTCGGTCGTTGTTCCAAACTACGGTTAAGCTGGGACAAAGCAATAACCGGCACATTAAGTTCTTTTGCCAAGGCTTTTAACGAACGTGAGATATCAGAGATTTCGTTGACACGGTTTTCTGATGAGCGCGGTGATTGCATTAACTGTAAATAGTCGACCACGATTAAGCCCAGCTCTCCGCCATTTTCTCGCATTAAGCGGCGTGTGCGAGCGCGAATATCTGCCGGTGTTAAGGCCGCACTATCATCGATAAACAATTTAACGTCTTGCAATATGCCTATGGCCGAAGTTAAACGCGGCCAATCGGTATCATCAAGCTTACCGGTTCTTAAGCGCTGCTGGTTAATACGGCCTAGCGATGACAGCATACGCATAATCAACTGCTCACCTGGCATTTCCATACTAAACACGGCGACGGGTTTAGCACTTTTGATGGCGACATGCTCGGCAATATTGACTGAGAAGGCCGTTTTACCCATGGAAGGCCGCCCAGCAACAATAATTAAATCGCCTGGCTGTAGACCTGCGGTGAGCTCGTCTAGGTCATTAAAGCCCGTAGCGACACCGGTAATCGTACTACCCGATTGAGCCAACACATCGATTCGATCGACAGCCTTTTGCAGCAAGGCCTTCATATCTTGAAAGCCTTCTGCGCCAACATTACCGTGCTGGGCAATACCGAACACACGACGCTCGGCGTCATCAAGCAGCTCTACGGTTGAACGCCCTTCGGGACGGTAAGCGCTTTGCGAAATATCCTGACCGACCTGAATTAGCTGTCGTAGTATTGCGCGCTCGCGAAC
>CAYUVE010000058.1:0-8058 GCA_964447985.1 uncultured Thiotrichales bacterium | reverse complement strand
CTCGGTATTTACTACCGAAGGCACTTGCGCTACGGGTTCTGCCATTGGCGCTCCAGACAAAGGGAGGGGCCAGCCCTGCGGCCGGCAACTAACATCTTTGCAACACCTGCTCGAGAGCAGGTGTCGGTGTTTTATTTATTATATGCCAGACAGGTGTGTCTTAGGCTTTTTCTGCGACGATTTCTAATTTAATTGTCGCATCAACTTCTGGGTGAAGATGAACGGCTATGTCATACTCGCCAGTATTGCGTAAAGCACCTGTTGGCAAGCGTACTTCCTGCTTACTGACTTCGGTGCCTGCCTCGGTCAACGCACGAGCGATATCAGCGGTGCCGACTGATCCGAATAGTTTACCCTCGTCACCTGCCAGGCTAGAAATAGCAATAGCTTTACCTTCAAGCGCTTCTTTTCTCGCTTCTGCGGCGGCCAATACTTCTGCTGCCTTGGCTTCAAGCTCAGCGCGCTCCGCTTCAATTTTTGCACGGTTTTCGTCCGTAGCAAAAACAGCCTTACCTGTCGGGATCAAAAAGTTACGCCCATAGCCAGACTTTACTGATACGATTGAGCCAATATCACCCAGCTTTGCTACTTTTTCTAATAGGATTACATCCATCTTCTCTTCCTCGGTCTCAATAGAAGGATAATTTAATCGTCATTATCCTCAGAATCTCTCTTTACCAAATCATCTCGCTTAGGCGTAATTCCCAAACGACGACGAATATTCAACCAACTATCAGCAAAACCCAGTGACGCCAATAAAACTGACATCTGTGGTGCTGTTAGTGGAAATATCAACAACACATATGGCGCTACAACAAAAAAACGCGGCCAATTTTTATATGCCACGACGTTATGCACTAAGGCGATACCACCTATGGTAAACACCGCCATAAATATTACTAATAAATCTTTCGCCAAATTCGCCCATAAACCAGCAAATAGCATGGTCATTGCTAATACTGCTAGCGAAGCTATTGTTATCCTGTTGTCAAAGCGGAGACTATGAAACTCCTCTTTGAAGCCGCCAGGGTTATACAGTTTTGCTTGCCACCAGCGCGCTAGAAACAGCGATAAATTTATACTTAAAAAAACAATTGCGCCAACCAAACTAGATGATGCGCCAGCCAAGAAACTAACTGTATTATCTAGCTCCGCTTCGGATATAGGTGACCCAATATCCGGATCTCGCTGCAGTGCGATAACCCGTTCAAACGATTTTTGCCACCATACCGTTGTATCCCCAACAAATAAATACATCGACACAATGGCCAACATCGCAACTATTGCCGAAACTAATAGACTTATTTGCAATGAGCGCGTCTGCCGAAGCACGCCGCAAACGACTAATAGCAGCGGCAATATCACCAACATCATTACCGAGCTGACACCGCTAAAAGGCGACTGCATTGCTGTATCAGTAAGCGCTTGGCTCGATACGGCTATGGCTAGTATTGCGCCAATCAGTGCAGGTAACGCCGCGCCACTGCCTAACCTCAATGCTACCAGGGCAACTGTTGCAGCACACAAGGTAAACAGCAAGAAACCTAAAGGCGGAATCAATACCGCTAAAACAGCAAATACCACACCGACTAATACCGCATTCAACGGTCTAGCCATAATAAACGACGCTAGCGATTGCATAACAACCCGCTATTGTTCAGGTTGATCGTTATCGTTTAGCGATCAACAACAACGCTTAAGAATGAGCGTCGCTATACGGTATTAATGCCAAAAAACGAGCGCGCTTAACAGCACTAGCTAACTGGCGCTGATAACGTGCACGTGTACCGGTAATACGACTTGGAATGATCTTACCTGTCTCGGTAATATAGTTTTTCAAAGTCGCGAGGTCTTTATAATCGATCTCTTTCGTCTTTTCGGCGGTAAAACGGCAAAATTTCTTTCTACGGAAATAACGGGCCATAATTCTTTTCCTCTTCTCTATCCAGGATTATTCAGCAGCGGGCTGCGCTTCTTCAGCGGCTTCTGCAACAGGTGGAACTGCCTCTTCGTCTGAGCTACTGCTATCAGCGGCGTCATCAGCAGAATCATCACCACGTGAATCAGAATAATCATCGCTATCACGATCATCTTTAGACTTAGCTAAAGGTGAAGGATCAGTAACAGCTTCGTCACGACGCATAACCATGCTACGTAATACCGCATCGTTAAAACGGAAAGCATGCTCTAGCTCGTCTAATGCAGCCTGACCGCATTCAACGTTCATTAAAACGTAATGAGCTTTATGCACCTTCTGGATAGAATAGGCTAACTGGCGACGGCCCCAGTCTTCTAAACGATGAACTGCACCACCGTCGTTTTCAACTATAGCCTTATAACGGTCTACCATGGCCGCAACCTGCGGGCTCTGGTCAGGGTGGACCATGAACACAATTTCGTAATGTCGCATTATGTACTCCCTAATGGATTAAGCCTCCCGCTGGACAGACGGTGAAGCTAGGGGTTTTAGTGAACGCGCGATTCTACAGGGATTACCCCACCAAATCAACCGCTTTGATGTAGTAAAATCAATAACTTAGATGACTATAACCGCTGGCGTCGAGCTTCATACAGGCAAACAGCCGCCGCAACACTAATATTTAAGCTTTCTACCTGACCTTGCATGGGAATAGCCACTAGAGCGTCGCAGGCTTCACGCGTTAAACGACGCATGCCTTTTTCTTCGCTACCCATGATAATCGCTACAGGGCCGGTTAAGTCCTCGCGGTAGAGGCTATTATCCGTTTCACCCGCCGTACCAATCAGCCATACTCCCTCATCTTTAAGCTGGCGCAACGTGCGTGCAAGATTTGTTACTGAGAAAAACGGTATTCTTTCGGCACTGCCACTGGCAACTTTCCGTGCTGCGGCGCCAAGCCCGGCAGCACGGTCTCGCGGCGCAACAACGGCATCGACACCAACAGCTTCTGCAGTACGTAAACAGGCACCAAGATTATGAGGGTCTTGTACGCCATCAAGAATTAGCAGCAGTAACTCTTTGCCGCGGTAAGCAACAATTTCTTCTAGGCTAAGAAAACTTTGCTTAGCATTGCTATTAATACGAACGGCAACACCTTGATGACGACCCTCGCCGGCGAGAGTATTTAACTCTGTTTTGGTAACAACTTCCTTATTCAAATTCAAGCTATCTACCATAGCGACCAGGTTTCGCAAACGCTGTTGGCGCTGCCAATCTTTCACCACATAGAAGGCTTCGATATTTTCGGGCTGTTGTTTCAGCGCCGCTTCAACCGCATGGATACCATATATTTTTGTAAGACTCGACATAGCAAAACTATACCATCGTCGATAAAACATGCCAGGAGCAAGGTGTTTACCCTTTGCCTGGCGCCACCCATGCCGTTAAGCTATGACACCACATGATCTTTAACCGAACTCTGGATAGTTATGATAAGCGTTATCTCCCCTGCCAAAAATCTCGACTTTGAAACCACTTTGCCAATCGGCAAACATACCAAGGCCAAAATGCTGAATGACTCTCAACTGCTTGTCGATCAGCTAGCTGAATTTGCGCCACATCAACTTTCCAGCCTCATGGGGATTAGCGACAAACTCGGCACACTTAATTGTGAGCGTTATCAAAAATGGCAATTGCCATTTGATAAAACCAATGCGCGCCAAGCTTTGTTTGCCTTTAAAGGCGATGTTTACACTGGCATGGATGCTTATAACTTTGATAAAGATGATGTTGATTTTGCGCAACAACATCTGCGTATACTTTCCGGTTTGTACGGTTTACTCAGACCTTTAGATTTAATCCAACCCTATCGCCTAGAGATGGGAACCAAACTGGAAAACGCCCGTGGCAAAAACTTATACGAATTCTGGGGAGACAAAATAACCAACGAAATCAATAAAGAATTGCGCAAAGAGCAATCTTCTGTATTGATTAATCTCGCCTCTAACGAATACTTCAAATCAGTAAAAAGTGATCAACTTGAAGCAGATATTATCACGCCCGTTTTTAAAGACATGAAAAACGGCAAGTACAAAATTATTAGTTTTTTTGCAAAAAAAGCCCGTGGTTTAATGAGCGCATATATCGTTAAACATCGTCTAACCAAGGTTAATCAGCTTAAGAAATTTAGTAGCGCAGGATATCGTTTTTGTAATGCCTCATCTAGCGCCACCGAGCTGGTATTTTTGCGCGACGAAAATGCTGCATAAGCCTCTCTCAAATTGACCCTCGACGAAGCCAAGGGTACGCCAGCAACGCACACAATAACCCTTTAAATTTGGCCGTAACAGGCGAATTTAACTGATATGTCTAAATGACAAAATTGTGACAGATCACCTTGGGCACCACGCTGAATATCCACGTCAAAAAAACAATAAAAAAGTATTGTCTTGTAGAACATTTTCGATACAATATTCGGCCGTTTCATACCCTAGGGGTATTTATGCTTTATCGCTAAACGCGCGTTATTATGGACAGCCTCCATCAAGAAACGCGTTAGCTAAAAACTGTTTCTTTGATTTTTTGGAAATGCGCGTATGACACCAAAACCTCCCGCTATGGCGAACGTCATAGCCATTAGCGATCGCGAGCAAGATCGCTGGCCAACTCATAATCAATCTATCGCTCACAACGAGCAAAACATTGACCACTTCAGCAAACGCAATGGAGTCGAGTTCGCCGGCACACACATTATCTTAGATCTATGGGGTGCAAGTCGTCTCGACGACCTTGACCTAATGGAAACCATATTACTGAAAGCCGTAGCCGCTGCAAACGCGACCTTACTCCACATCCATTTACATCATTTTACACCCAATGGCGGTATCTCAGGCGTTGCCGTACTGGCCGAGTCACATATCAGTGTGCATACCTGGCCCGAGCGCGATTTCGCAGCCTTTGATGTCTTTATGTGTGGTGATGCCAAACCCGAATTAACCATACCCGTACTAAAAGAAGCATTTAGTCCAAGCAATATTAATGTTTCCGAACATTTACGCGGTACCACACTCGCTGCCAACCAATCTGCAATCACAAAGAATGAAACGCAGCATGAAACACTTTAAAGAAACTCTTTACGATTCAGTTTGCCAAGAGTATCGAATCGACAAACTATATTTCGAAAGTAAAACCGAGCACCAACATCTCATTATTTTTCATAATGCCCAACTGGGTCGTGTTATGACACTGGATGGCATTGTCCAGACCACCGAAGCCGATGAGTTCATTTACCATGAGATGCTAACGCATGTGCCGATGCTGGCGCACGGCAAGGCTAAGCGTGTTTTAATCATTGGCGGTGGTGATGGTGGCATGTTACGCGAGGTCGTTAAACACCCTATCGAACATGTGACCCAAGTAGAAATCGATAAAGCGGTAGTAGACATGGCTATCGAATATTTACCGAATCATTCTGCGGGTGCCTACAATGACCCACGACTAAATTTGGTCATCGACGATGGCATGAATTTCGTCAAAAATACCGATGAAAAATTCGATGTCATTATTTCTGATAGCACTGACCCAATCGGCCCAGGCGAGGTATTATTCACCGATAATTTTTATGCCCACGCCAAACGTTGTCTTGCACCCAATGGCATCTTAGTGACACAAAATGGCGTACCTTTTTTTCAAGAGGATGAAGTACAAACCACTTATCAACGCATGGGGCAGCAGTTTGAAGACATGCATTTTTATTGTGCACCGATTCCAACTTATTACGGTGGCTTTATGACCTTTGCCTGGGGAACGGATGATAGCGAAGCGAGAAACAAACCCATTAATCAAATCAAATCCGAGTTTGAAAAACTTGGCATCACAACTCGCTACTATAATCCCGACATACACCAAGCGAGTTTCGCCTTGCCACAATATGTTCTCGACGCCTTAGCGAAAACGCGTTAATGAGCCAACGCCCTATTATTCTCAACGCCGACCCGGCAAAAAAAGGCTATTACCAAGAGTTAGTGACGACGCATGGTTCACCACTACTAGTCTATTATCCAAATATATTGAAGCAACAGTACACCACTCTGCAAGCGGCCTTACCGAGTGTTGAGCTCTACTATGCTGTTAAGGCCCACCCTGACTCACATATTATCGAAACCATTGATGGGCTCGGTGGCGGCTTTGATATCGCCTCCGCAGGTGAAATGGATCTATTACTTAAACACCAAGTTTCAGGTCGCCGAACCATCCATACCCACCCTATCAAGAAAGACAAAGAAATACGCGATGCACTGCGTTTCGGTGCTACAACATTTGTCGTTGACAATCTTGATGAGATAAAAAAACTTCTTCCCTATCGCAGCCGTGTGGGAGTACTACTAAGAGTTAGTTTTCGCAGCGCTAGTGCCGCTATTGATCTATCAAAGAAATTTGGCTGCGCTGTGGAAGAAGCAAAAGCCCTTGTCTTGGACGCCGCTAAGCTTGGCATTCATATTAAAGGCTTATCATTTCATGTCGGCTCGCAGTGCACAGACTCCAGAAAACACGTCGAAGCCATTGAGGCTTGCCAACGTACAATGTTAGCAATCAATGAGCTAGTCGATAAGCCATTGAGCGTACTGGATATCGGCGGTGGCTTCCCCGCCGATTACGACAATAAGGGCTTAGATATTGAGGCGTTTTGTGCGCCCATTCAATCTGCCTTATCAGCTTTACCAAATGACTGGCATATCATTGCCGAACCTGGCCGCTATTTAGTCGCGCCTGCGGTGATAAGTATCACCACCGTAACAGGCAAATCCCTTCGTAATGGCTTTCGTTGGTACTACCTTGATGACGGTGTTTACGGCTCTTACTCTGGTCAGATCTTTGATCATGCAACGTACCCATTAGAAGTACTAAAAAACAGCGAGCCTTACACCAGCATTATTGCTGGCCCAACATGCGATAGTATAGATATTATCGCTGAAGACATTCAGCTACCTGAACTTGAAATTGGTGATTTAGTTATCGGTCATCAAATGGGGGCTTATACGGCAGCGACCAAAACGCGTTTCAACTCATTACCTGATGCAAAACTGGTAGTCGTTGAATCAGACAAAAGTTAACGAAGCACTTAAACTTAGCGCTTTTTCGATTTCTTAGCTTTATGCCTTGGCGTGGTTTTTTTCGAGTGCTTTGACTTGGGTTTGGCTTTCTTATTAGTGCTGCGTTTCTTTTTAGCCGTAGTCTTTTTTGCAGATCGTGTCGGGGTCTTATCCCTAAATTTCTTTCGAGAACTTCCTCCAACCTCATCTGCAAGAACAAAATCTATTTTCTTCTCATCAAGGTCAACGCGCACCACCTTTACGCGTAAGCGATCAGTCAATTTGTAGACACGACCACTATGCTCACCAACTAGCTGGTATTTAACCGGATCAAAATGATAATAGTCTTTTCTTAACTCTGTTATGTGTACCAAGCCTTCAACATAGATATCTTCTAACTCGACAAAGATGCCAAAGCCTGTGACGGCGGTAATCATACCTGAAAACTCATCACCGACCTTATCAAGCATGTACTCACACTTAAGCCAGTCAACCGCATCGCGTGTGGCCTCGTCGGCACGACGCTCTGTCATTGAGCAATGTTCACCAAATACCTGCATCTCTGTAGAAGAGTAATCCCAGCCTTTTACACCACCTTTTTTAATGAGATAACGAATTGCGCGATGCACAAGCAAATCAGGGTAACGTCGAATAGGCGAAGTAAAATGGGTATAAGCCTCAAAAGCCAAACCAAAATGACCGGTATTTTCTGGCGCATAAACAGCCTGGCTTAGACTGCGCAATAATACCGTCTGTATTAAGCGTTGGTCTGGGCGATCTTTTACCTGATCTAGCAGTTTGGCGTAATGCTTTGGCTCGGGCTGGTTTTTACCTGATAAGGTTAGCCCGATGCTGGCTAAAAATTCTCTTACATCGGTCAACTTGGCATCACTGGGACCATTATGTACGCGGTAAACAGCAGGTATTTCATGCTCTAATAGGAACTCCGCTGCGCAAACATTCGCCGCAATCATGAATTCTTCAATCATCCGGTGTGCATCGTTACGCTCGGTAGGTTCGATACGCTCGATCTTACGATCATTACCG
>CAYUVE010000057.1:0-12258 GCA_964447985.1 uncultured Thiotrichales bacterium | reverse complement strand
CGAGAGTGGTTAACTGCGCTAGTAGCGATTTGGAAAAGCGAAAGCTTGGCTGGTTAACAAGAATACTGAACCGGGGGGTGTTTTGGGGTGTCTTTATCCAGTGTGCTTGTTATAGAGAGTGACGAAGCTCGACAAGAAATTATAAAACATACTTTGCAGTTTATCGGTTGCGAGACTGTAGTTGTCGCCCATAATGACGAGTGGCCAGCTAAGGCCGCGTCTTTAGCCGCGCAAGCTATCATCATTGGTCCTTCAGTCGATAATCACGGCAAAATGATTGATGAGTTGGATGAAGGTGCCAAAGGGGTACCTATTATTTTGCTAGCTGATGTCGAAGGGGAACGCAGTCCGAGTCCGGATATCATGCGTCGTGTACTTTCTGTTGTAACGTTTCCGCTTAAGTATGCACAGCTAAATGAAGCTCTACTGCAAACTGAACTATTTCTTGAAACTAAACAAAAAGCGGAAGGTAAACGCGCACCTGAGTTATTTCGTAGCTTGGTGGGAAACAGCCGCACCGTTCGCCAAATACGCGATCAAATCGATCAAGTAGCAAAAACTGATGCTAATGTCTTGATACTGGGTGAGTCAGGCACTGGTAAAGAAGTAGTAGCGCGTAATCTCCATTATCATTCTGCGCGTCGTGATAATCCTTTTGTTCCTATTAACTGTGGTGCCATTCCAGCAGACCTTTTAGAAAGCGAATTATTCGGCCATGAAAAAGGCGCCTTCACTGGCGCTATCAGTGCAAGACGTGGACGCTTTGAAATTGCCGAAGGCGGCACATTATTTCTCGATGAAATCGGCGATATGAGTTTGCCCATGCAAGTCAAGCTGTTGCGTGTCTTGCAAGAGCGTACTTACGAACGCGTTGGCAGTAATAAAGTTATGATGGCCGACGTACGGATTATCGCTGCAACCCATAGAAACTTAGAAGAAGCTATTACAGATGGGCGTTTTCGTGAGGATTTGTATTATCGTTTAAATGTATTTCCTATTGAGATGCCGCCCTTACGTGACAGAAAAGACGATATCTCCTTACTGATTAATGAGATTATTACTCGACTAGAGCATGAAAAGCGTGGTTCGGTTCGCTTAACGCCTGCAGCTATCATGGCGCTTACCGAATATCAATGGCCAGGTAACGTAAGAGAATTAGCCAATCTTGTCGAGCGACTCGTTATCATGCATCCTTTTGGCGTGGTCGATGTAGTTGATTTACCAGAAAAATTTCGTGTCCATGTCGCTGCAGCCGCTGCGCCTGCTGCTGTTGCCTCAACTGAACAAGACTCTATCACGCTTGAAGCAGATGAAATGCCGCGTCTTCCACGTGATGGAATTGACTTAAAAACCCATCTCAATATGCTTGAGCGACACCTTATCCAGCAGGCATTAGAAGATAGCGGCGGGGTAGTGGCCCACGCTGCCAACCGGCTAAAATTGCGTCGAACAACCCTAGTAGAAAAGCTTAGAAAATATGGCTTACAGCGTGTCGAAGAGACGACATAAAATTGACGTCGTCATTTTTACGATTTTATTAAGTTACTGAATTCTATATAAATTAATAGCGTCCCTTTCCGGGCATGCTTCTTGCTCAATAGCTTTAACATTAGTTTAAGCTGGTAATAATAATGAGCAGAAGAGCATGCGAGCGGAAGTACTAGAATCATCATTTGGCCTAGATGCGCCAGCGCTTGCGAAACAGCTTCCTATAGACGCTGGGCGCAATGCGGACGGCTCTACGGCTACCGCTTATCTCACGGGCTTGCTCGACGCACTTCCCGCTGGCGTTATCGTGCTAGATGCTAATGGTTATGTTGAGCGCAGTAATCTTGTCGCCACTGATTTGCTCGGTGAGCCCCTAGTTGGGGAGCGTTGGTGTGACGTCATTTTGCGTTGCTTTGAAAGTGGTTCAAGTGACGCTGATTATCTGCGCATCAAGGGTGGCCGCTACGTCAGCATCGCAACCAAACCTCTAGATGGCTTGCCTGGCCAAGTTCTGTTGATTTCAGATGTAACAGAAAAGTATCTGTTACAAGATCGCTTACGTTGCTATAAACGTTTATCCACCATGGGTGAGGTGGCAGCGTCTTTAGCTCACCAAATTCGCACACCCTTAGCATCAGCTCTGCTTTATGCGAGCAACCTACAGTCTTCTAATCACGATATTAGTATTCGTCAGTCTTTTACTGACAAAATTGTTTCACGGCTAAATCATTTAGAAAATTTGGTTAATAGCCTTCTAATGTTTGCCGGTAAAGGTCGTTTTACCGTCAATCATATTAGTGTCGAAACGCTTTATAAAGAGTTAGTAGCAGGACTCGACGCACAAGCAGATAAAAATCGATGCAAGGTTCAACACCAGTGCCAATGTAGTGATGCCATCATCATGGGCAATCAGGCAGCACTACTCAGCGCGATACAAAATATCGTGAACAATGCGGTACAAATTTGTGGTGATACCGGAGAAGTTGGGATCAGCATTTATCAACAAGCTGGTGATCAAGATATCAAAAACATCGTGATCAGTGTTAGAGACAATGGTCCGGGCATAGAACCAGACGCAATTGAAGAGGTTTTCAAACCTTTTTATACCACACGAAAAAATGGTACAGGCTTAGGCCTAGCAGTCGTTGCGGAAGTCGTTAAAGCCCATAGTGGCACTATTCGAGTCGAATCAAAACCTGGTCAAGGTGCAGAATTTTTAGTTAGTTTACCTGGCGTAGCCGTTTTTCAATCTGAAGTTAATGACGCAATATAGGGGATCGGTATGAATCAATCGACCGTGCTAGTAGTAGAAGATGATAGTGATTTAAGAGAAGCTTTATGTGACACCTTGAAACTCGCGGGTTATGAGGTAGAAGCCGCGTGGGATGGTCGCTCAGCCTTAGAAATCGTTAATCAACGTAAGGATGATTTAGGTCTAATTGTCAGCGATATCCAAATGAAACCCATGGATGGTGTATCACTCCTAAAACGCGTTAAGCGAGTTTGTTCTGATTTGCCCGTATTGCTAATGACTGCCTATGGAACCATAGAACAAGCCGTTGCCACCCTGCGAGAGGGTGCGTCAGATTATATGGTTAAACCTTTTGAAGCCAAAGTACTAGTTAATATGGTGAGCCGCTATATTTCTCAGCAAAATGAGGCGTCAAATCTCATTGCTGCTGCACCATCGAGTAAAAAACTTGCCACACTGGCAAGGCGTGTCGCATGCAGTGATGCAACAGTATTGATTAGTGGTGAAAGTGGTACGGGTAAAGAAGTCATGGCGCGGTATATCCACGAACACTCTGCTCGAGCAAAAGGTAATTTTGTTGCCATCAATTGTGCGGCGATCCCAGACAATATGTTAGAAGCAACTTTGTTTGGTTATGAAAAAGGCGCGTTTACCGGTGCTTATAACGCATCGCCTGGGAAATTTGAGCAATCTCAAGGAGGTACTTTGCTGCTAGATGAAATTTCTGAAATGAATTTAGCACTGCAAGCAAAATTATTACGCGTACTACAAGAACGAGAAGTAGAACGCTTAGGCGGTAACAAATTAATAGAGCTAGATGTGAGAGTGTTGGCTACTACTAACCGGAATCTCGCGTCAGAAGTAAAATCTCAACGTTTCCGTGAAGACTTGTTCTATCGCTTAAACGTGTTTCCCTTGCAAATTTCCGCATTGCGCGATAGACCAGAAGACATCATTCCTTTAGCGGAAAGCTTTATCGAGCGAGTTGCTCTAGAGCAAGGTCAGCCGATTCCAAGACTGACAATGGCTGCTGAATCTCGTCTGCTCGGTCATGCTTGGCCAGGTAATGTCAGAGAACTGGATAACGTTATTCAGCGTGCCATGATATTACAGCTTGGAGATGAGATTGAAGAAGATGATCTGCAGTTGTCAAGTTTCAATGGCTTTGAAACTAGTATTACTAGTGTTGAGCCAACCCATGTTGATGCGGAAAGTTTGGCTCGCGATATGCTTGAACATGAGCATGCTTTGATATTGCAGGCTTTAAAAGATGGTAGTCGTAAACAAGCGGCAGAAAAGCTTGGCATAAGCCAACGCACCTTGCGTTACAAGCTGGCGAAAATGCGTGATGCCGGAATTGACATTCCGCGACGTGGCGCTATCGCTTAAATGCTGAGTTGGTATTGGAGGTTATAAGATGAACGATATAGATGTTACCCAATTAATTCAGCAAATGCGGGCTATGAATGCTCAGGCACAGGGCACACCGGTAGAGCCTACGGCGGAATCGGGAGCAGTGAGTTTTGGCTCATTGTTCGCTGAAGCAATAAACAGTGTTAACGACGTTCAAAAACAATCTGGAGCGTTAACAACAGCCTTTCAACGTGGCGAACCAGGCGTAGCTTTAAGTGATGTCATGATTGCTTCGCAGAAATCCAGTATTGCTTTCGAAGCAACGGTGCAGGTAAGAAACCGATTAGTTGAAGCTTACCAAGCCGTAATGAGAATGCCCATATAATTAGAAGAGATAGTACAAGATGGCATTAGTAAATACAGAAAGACTTGCCTTACAGTCACAAGGCTTTAACGCACTACCTTTTTTACGCCAAATAGGCCTGATGGTTGGGCTGGCGGCGAGTGTGGCAATTGGTGTTTGGGTAGTTATGTGGGCGCAAGAGCCTAGTTACCGTGTCCTATATGGTAGCTTGAGTGAATCAGACAGCGCTGCAGTTTCTGCTGAGTTAGCCAAGTCAAATATTCCTTATAAGGTTTCTGATAGTAACGGTTCGATTTTAGTTCCAGCCGGTGATTTACATAATGCACGCCTTAAACTCGCAGCTATAGGTTTGCCAAATAGTAGCCATTCAGGTTATGAAATATTAGATAAAGACCATGGTTTTGGTACCAGCCAGTTCTTAGAGAATGCCCGCTACCAGCGCGCAATAGAAGGTGAGCTATCGCGAACCATCGCAGCAATGAGTAATGTGCAAACGGCACGAGTTCATTTAGCAGTACCTAAGCAATCGGCATTTGTTCGTAACCGCAAGAAAACCAGTGCATCGGTTTTTGTCCATCTTCATCCAGGACAGCAAATTCAGGAAGGCCAGGCTGGTGCTATTGCTCATTTGGTATCGTCAAGTGTGCCTAACTTAGATATAGAAAATGTCACCGTTGTTGATCAACGTGGACGTTTGTTATCAAGTAATAGTGCGGACGAAAATGTGCAAATGGGTTCAACTCAATTTGAATATCGTCGTAAGCTTGAAAATCATTATATGCAGCGCATCGAAGATATCTTGACACCGATTCTGGGCTTGGGTGCAGTGAAAGCCCAGGTGGTTGCTGAGCTAGATTTTACTTTTAGAGAAGAAACGGCCGAGACGTATAATCCCGATGGTGCCGCAGTGCGTAGTGAAGTGGTCAGTGAGGATGAAACACGGAATGGTGCTGATCAAGCGGGTGGTATTCCTGGTGCCTTAGCGAATCAACCACCGGTTGCGGCCATTGATGCCGAAGAGGAAGGTGAAACGCTTAACTCTAGTCGTCGTTCAACGCGTAACTTTGAACTTGACCGTACTATCAGTCGAACTCGCTTAGCAAGTGGCACGATTCAGAAGCTCTCTGCAGCCGTAGTGCTTGATGATCGCCAAAACGTTGCCGAAGACGGTACGGTAACGAGAACACCGCTTACAGAAGATGAAATTTTACGTTTTACGGCCTTAGTTCAAGAAGCCATTGGTTTTGATGCTGAGCGCGGCGATAAAGTAAGTGTGATTAATGCCTCGTTCTCAGTACCCGAAGCGGTAGAGGAGGTGGAAGGCCCACCCATTTGGGAGCAGGCCTGGTTTAGCAGCACCTTGAAACAAGTCGCTGCCGGTATCGGCGTGCTAATCCTAATATTCGGTGTACTTAAGCCCATACTTAAGGATTTAGCCAACAAGGGCACAACCTTAACCGTCGCTGGTTTACCTGATCAGGCTAATGTGCAATTAGATGAAAATGGTGAGCCAATCGCCGCATTACCAGCAGGTCAAGGCGAAGCGGCGGGTGTACCGCCGGGGGCGGCAATGGTAGCCGGGCCAGATGGTGTTCCGATGTTACCGAATGGTAATCCAGCATATGACACCCATTTACAACAAGCCAAAGCAATGGTAGGTGAAGACCCTAAAGTCGTAGCCCAAGTAGTGAGAAATTGGGTAAACACCGATGGCTGATAAAGAACAATCTATAGATCTCAAGTTAGGTACGAATAAAGCTGCGGTACTACTACTTACTTTAGGCGAGGATGATGCGGCTGAAATACTCAAGCACATGGGGCCGAAGGAAGTGCAGAAGGTCGGTGGTGCAATGGCGACGCTGTCAAACATCACCAAGGATCAAGTAGACGAAGTACTGAATGAATTTATTTCTATAGTTGGTAAGCAAACCTCATTAGGGGTGGGTACTGACGACTATATCCGCAAAACTATGATCAATGCGCTGGGTGAAGATAAAGCCGGGGCCTTGATGGATAGAATTCTACTCGGTGGTTCTGCCAGCGGCTTAGAACAGCTGAAGTGGTTGGATTCACGCGGCATCGCCGAAATGATTCGACTTGAGCATCCGCAGATTATCGCCATTGTTTTGTCCTACTTAGAGTCTGATCAGGCTGCAGAAGTTTTACAGCTATTACCTGAAAATACGCGTTCCAATCTTATGCTACGTGTGGCGACCTTAGATACTGTTCAACCTTCAGCAATTCATGAACTTAATGTGATTATGGAGAAACAGTTTGCGGGTGGGAACAATGTTCAATCGACTGGCTTTGGTGGACTTAAGGTCGCGGCTGATATTTTGAATTTTCTTGACGGTTCAGTTGAAGAAAAAGTCATGTCAAACATCAAGCAAACCGATGAAGACATGGCAACACAAATCGAAGATCTTATGTTTGTCTTCGACAACATCATTGATGTCGATGATCGTGGTATGCAGGCTTTGCTGCGTGAAGTATCTACCGATGCCTTGGTATTGGCATTGAAAGGATGTAACGCCGAGCTTAAAGAAAAATTCATTGGCAATATGTCTAAACGTGCGGCTGAAATGCTGGTAGAAGATCTTGAAACACGTGGTCCAGTTAAACTTAGCGAAGTTGAAGGCGCACAGAAAGAAATTTTGGCGATTGTGCGTCGTATGTCTGAGTCAGGTGAAATTATTTTAGGCGGTGGTGGCGGTGGCGAAGAGTACATCTAATTTAGACACCGCAATGAGCGATTGTCAGCCTTTAGTTTTTCCACAAATGAACGGTGGTGGCGCAGCGGCTAATACTAACGCTGGTAGGGGGTCGGCCAGACGTCAGCAAGATGATGCGTATAAAGCAGGGTTTGCCAAGGGCTTGGCCGACGGCATGGCCTCCGTGCAGAGTGAGATCAATCAACGTATGGCCATATTAAATCATGCGGTTCAGTTTATCGCAAAACCCGTCGATGCGATTGACGAACATGTTGAACAAGAATTAGCTAACTTGGCGATAGAAATAGCCAAGCAAATTATTCGTCGGGAAATAAAGTTAGATTCCGGCCATGTTGTCGCCGTTGTGCGAGAGGCAATAGCCAGTCTTCCCATTTCGTCGGAATCGGTGAATGTTCATCTCAACCCAGAAGATGCTGCCTATGTTAAAGAAGCGTTATCACTGGGTGAGTCAGAGAATAGTTGTAGAATTATCGAAGACCCAGTTGTAAGTTGTGGTGGCTGTCGTATTTCATCGGCCACATCTCAAGTGGATGCAACGATAGAAAAACAGGTGGCTGCGATATCTGCACGCATATTTGGTGGTGAGCGTGATGCAGACGGCGAGTAATAATAACCATAGCCATCGTTGGCAACAGTATCTGGCCTCACGTCGAAATAGTGTCCTTGAGAGAGAGCCACTTATTGTTGAAGGTAAGCTTACCCGGATGGTCGGTTTGACTATCGAGGCGGTGGGTTGTCAGGCACCTGTGGGTGGGCGTTGCGTGATCCAAGGTGCCGCAAATCATAAAATCGAGGCAGAGGTCGTTGGGTTTTCCGGCGATCGCACTTATCTCATGCCGACAGGTGATATACGCGGGTTGATTCCTAACTCGAGAGTGATACCTACTGGGCATATCTATGATGCAGCAGTAGGCGATGATATGTTGGGGCGTGTAATAAGTGGTGTCGGAAAACCATTAGATGGGCGCGGACCCGTCGCGACAACACATCGGGTTCCCTTAACCGGGGCGGCAAAGAACCCCTTAGCACGACGACCAATCAGAGAAGTACTAGACGTTGGCGTGCGCGCAATTAATGGCTTGCTAACGGTTGGCCGAGGTCAACGATTAGGTTTATTTGCTGGTAGTGGTGTCGGCAAGAGTGTCTTGCTTGGCATGATGACGCGTTATACCAATGCCGATGTTATTGTTGTTGCCTTAGTCGGTGAACGTGGCCGCGAAGTAAAAGAGTTCGTTGAAGATACTCTGGGCCAAGAAGGCCTGGCACGCTCAGTTGTGGTGGCAACACCGGCAGATGATCCACCTTTGCTGCGTATGCATGGGGCAATGCTCGCAACCAGTATTGCCGAGCATTACCGTGACCAAGGTAAGCATGTGTTGTTACTAATGGATTCTTTAACCCGTTTTGCACAAGCGCAGCGTGAAATAGCTTTGGCTATCGGCGAGCCGCCTGCAACAAAAGGTTATCCGCCTTCAGCCTTTGCTAAATTACCCGCTTTAGTCGAGCGTGCCGGTAACGGTGGTGATCGAGGTGGTTCTATTACCGGTTTATATACGGTATTAGCCGAAGGCGATGATCAGCAAGATCCGATAGTCGATGCCGCTAGAGCCATACTTGATGGCCATATTGTTTTATCAAGAAAGATGGCAGACAGTGGCTGTTATCCAGCTATTGATGTTGAAGCATCGATTAGTCGTACGAAAAAGCAAATTACATCGCCGCAGCATCAAAGCATGACGACACGTTTTCGCGAGCTTTATTCTACTTATCAACAAAACCGCGATTTAATTAGCGTTGGAGCCTATACAGCTGGCGCCGACCCGGAACTTGATCAAGCGGTAAACCTTTATCCACAAATACTTAACTATATTAAACAAGATATTAATCAACACGTGGGTTTTGATGAAAGCGTTGCTCATCTTGGCAGTTTATTCGTTAACCCAGCGTCAACACAGGGAAATAACCCATGACACGGTCAGAACGTTTACGGCCCGTCGCCGATATAAAACAAAAGGAACAACTTAATTCAGCAAGAATATTAAGCGAGTCGATTGATGAGCTTAAAAAGCAGCAGGAGAGGCTGCTAGAACTCAAACATTATCGAGACGACTATTTGAATAAGTATCGTCAAATGAGTCAGGAAGGCGCAAGTATTGCGCGTATTAGGCATTATCAGGAATTTATTAGTCGGCTTGATCAGTCGATCGTTGTACAACAGCAACGTGTTATCGATAGCGAACACCAGCTAGAAGAAAAAAAGAATGGGTGGAAACAAGCACGTGCTCGCTCGGATGCCTTTGATAAAGTTGTTGATCGTTATCGTCAGGAAGAGAATCAACAAAAGGAGCAACGTTTACAAAAAGAAGCCGACGACCAGGCGCTACGTAACCAATCAAATAGGATTGACCCACACCATTAGGTAGCGCTTTAAAATCAGCATAAGCCTCTGGCACACAAGTTGCCATTTACTAGTTGAGACAGTGATACAGCTGACTAGGAGAGGCCATGTCTGTACAAGCAAGTGTGAATATTACTAACTTGGTTACCAATGCCAAGTCTGTTGCAAATGATAATGCATTATCTAAAACCTCTAAATTAAATGAAGGAAATCAGATATTTAGTGGGGTTCTCGGTGCGGCAATTAGTGACGAGTCGGTAACTTCTTCAAGCCAATTAGGTGGCTTGACCGATGACGGATCTAGCTTTATTGGGCCACAATTGCCAGATAACAGATCTGCGGAATTTCTCACCGAGGCAAACATAGGCGAGCTTGAAGGCAAGCTTTTGCCGATATTGCCTGGGCTTTCATCAGGTCTTGAAACGCTGGTTCAAGGCATCGGGCTTAGTGGTGAGGTGACGGCTACGATCAGTGCCGAATCGCTATCAAGTACGAATGCTGTATTAGAGCAATTGCGAGGATTATTAACCGGCGCTAGCCCAGTTGGTGATTCTGAAGAAATAGTCGAGCTTAGAGCACGTCTAGTGTCATTACTAGATAATCAGGTTGGTACAAGAAGTGGTGCCGATCAAATTATATCTAACCCAATTCTTAGTGATTCTGCACAAAATAATTTGCGTCAGGAACTCAGTGCAACACTCAATAATATTCGCTCGGTGATAGGCGAATATTTAGATAAAATCGATAGAAGTCGCAATACCGATTTGCTCGATCTGAATCCAAACTTCTTTGATAGCTTACAAAAGAAATCGACCAGCGTAGAAAACCTGTTAACCGTATTGACAAGACCTAATGCTGCTAACGCCGAGTTAGCTAATGCGAATCAGACGATTAATCCAATACTAAGTCAAATAACAAACTTGCTGAGTTCTAATGCGGCAATAACCCAGCCTTTGCTTACCCCAGTTGCAGATAGTGCGTCACTACTGCCTTCTAACCCAACTCAGACACAAGTGACTGCGCCATTAAATAGTCCACAATTCTCGGATGAATTAGGCCAAAGAATTCGATGGTTGGTGGGGCAAAACTTTAATGCTGCGCAAATTAGGCTCAATCCAGCCGAGCTTGGCCCTGTTGATGTTCGAATCAATGTATCGGGAGACCAGGTCAGCGTAGCGTTTAATTCACAATTCGGAGTGGTTCGAGAAGCCATTGAAGCGGCGTTGCCAAAACTACGGGAAATGCTTGAAAATCAAGGTTTGAATTTAGCTAATGCCGATATTGGCCAAGGTGAAACCAGCGCTGAGCAAAGTGATAATAATCGTCAAGCTAGTACCGCCGGTTCTGAGCTAGAGTCCAATACGGAAGAAAATGCGCTAGTAGCTGAAAATGGTGCTAACCTGCTGATTGATGCGACTTCTTCAGGATTAGTTGATCAGTTTGTATAACACTTTTTCGTAACGCCGTGAATAAGACCTAGTTGGAATCTTCTCGATAAGGTTTCTTCGAATGTGCTGTGAGCAACATAAAAATAGCATGTTAGGAGAAAATAGCTTGGGCCGCGTCTACGGCCCTTTGACGAACTATTTTTGTTTAAAAAGTGATTTGTTAAACGCCTGAAAGGCGTAACGAAAATAAATACCTAAAATAATAAGAACAGAAGATATCCCGAGCTCTCTTACATGCTATGTCGCTGACATAGATTCTTCGTTCATTTCTTAAACCCCGTCAATAAGCTGACTCCTAAGTCGGCCCGTGTTTATTGCTTGAATGTATCTAATTGAATTTATTGAGGAAAATATATGAATTTCCGTGGCATAGCTTTTGCTAAAACAGTCTCAGTCGGTAATCGAATGAAAGGAAACAAAAAATGGCAGACGAGAAAGAGGAAAAGAAAGGCGGCGGTATGAAAATCGTAATGATCGTTTTGGTCATTTTGATTGTTGCAGGTGGTAGTACCGGGGCAGGTCTTTACTTTGGTGGCTTCTTTGAGGCGAAAGAAGAAGGTGGGGAAGAAGCGAAGGAAGAGGTAGTTCAAGCCAAGGCACCTGCCATTTATGTTGCCTTAGATCCACCTTTTGTCGTCAATTTTTCTGATCCCGATGCTAAGTCGCGGTTTCTTCAGATCAATGGCTCTATTTTAACTCGAGACCCTTTAGTCGAAGCAGAAATTACCACGCATATCACTGCGATTCGAAGCAAGTTGAGTTTGTTATTTAGTACGCAAAAGGAAGCCGAGCTTAAAACAGTAGAAGGACAAGAAAAGCTTGCTGGCGATGCTGTACTAGTTGTGAGAAAGATTATCTCTGCTGAGACAGGTAAGGAAGAAGAAGAAACCGGTGTCGAAGAATTTTTGATCACTGGCATGGTAATGCAATAAAGACGAGACACCGAGTAGAAAGACGTGGATGATTTATTATCACAAGACGAAATCGATGCCCTATTAAATGGCGTAGACGGTGGGGACGTCGAAACGGATTCCGATTCTCCTGAGGATCCAGCAGTAGCCAAAGGTTACGATTTTAACAGCCAGGACAGAATTGTTCGTGGCCGCATGCCAACGCTCGAGATGATTAATGAGCGTTTTGCGCGTAACTTTAGGCTCAGTCTTTTTAACGTCTTACACTCTTTCCCTACACGACGCTCTTCCGATCTCGGAAGAGCGTCGTGT
>CAYUVE010000056.1:4371-12262 GCA_964447985.1 uncultured Thiotrichales bacterium | reverse complement strand
TATTACGACGGCAAGCATTGAGAATAACCTGCGGTTTCCCGGCCAGTACTTCGATACCGAAACCAATCTCCACTACAACTACTTTAGGGACTATAACCCTGCCATAGGAAGGTATGTGCAAAGTGATCCAATCGGGCTTAGAGGTGGGTTAAACACTTATGGTTATGTGATGCAAAATCCGATTATAGGCATAGACCCTACAGGTTTGATTGTCGAGTTGCGTTGCAGACAGATTGGTGGCGCGTATGCGAGACCGGACCCAATAAGTAGATTGGGGATCGCGCGTTTATTTGGTGGTGAACATTGTTTTGTTGTAGCAAGCTGCGAGTCAGGTGGTATTCCTGAGACTAACATTAGTTATTTAGGGGCGGGAGTAACAATTGCTGAAAGAGGTGGAGGTCATAACAATGATACTGTCTATTCAGCACTTAACGCATTTAGATCAGTGGGAGTGACTCCACCAGATTCTGGGGATTCGGGAGAATGTGGAGAGAATTGCGAGTTTGAAAGATGTATTTTATCACTCGCTCGTAGTTTGTCTATACTTGATGGCAGAATTCAAAACTACAGTGCTATTTTTGGACCTAACTCGAATACGTTTGCAGTTGGATTAGTTCAAGCCTGTGGAGGGAATGTTGACGAGACGAATTTACCGATATTCAGATAAATAATTAAATTGTTCGTTGCTGCACTAAGGCGGTGGTTTTGGATAAGAAAGAATCTATAGTTGGGTATTCTTGCATACTTGTAGCGTTACTCTTAATTGTTTGGTACGTAATTCAAGGGTATGTTTTTTATAGTGAGTATCTTAGCTCCGATTTAACTTATATTCCTCCAGCATTGGAAGTTGCTCCAGAAGATATTTTAGGGCTTGGTTTTTTTATTTATTGGGTATTATACGCTTTAACGTTAATAATATTATTATCTGTGAGTATATTTAGTTTGCAGAATAGAAAAATAGTTATATATATATTTTTGATTTTTACCATTGCTTCTTTGTGTGATTATTACCTGTATGGAATATTGGAGGAAAATATTCTCCAGAATGATTAGGCATATCTAGCGTAGCTTGTTTGATTGTTAGGAATAAATGGCAGGAATAAATGAATAAATAATAAATGGGGTCTAATAAATGGGGTCGGAGACAAATGCAAACGATTATTAGCTTAATAAATGGGGTCAATAAATGCATCAATAAATGGGGTCGGAGACAAATGCGAACGATTATTAGCTGAGGTTGTTTCCGCCCTTTTTCTCCGCCGACAATCTCACACAAATCACCTACCCATCAGGTAGAATCATCACCATGAACCGAGACGCTTTGGGACGAATCGCACAAGTGGCGGCCAACAGTCAACTACTGGCCGATAATGTCAGCTACCTACCCTTTGGCCCGATGACTAGCTTGACCTATGGCAATGGACTCAATGCTAGCAATAGCTATGACCAAGACTATCGATTAAGCAGCCAAAGCGTCGGCAATGTTTTCGCTCAAAACTACGGTTACGACTTGGTGAATAACATCATCACCATTACCGATACCCTCACCCTAGGAGCAATAAATGGGGTCGGAGACAAATGCGATTGATTCTCAAGTGATTTAAGTTAGACTAGGCGTTAATTGTTAGTGATGGATCACTAACTTATCAGAGAAAGGAGTCTTTTCATGCCTCGCAAATCAAGGATGTATTTGCCTCATATCCCCTGCCACGTTATTAGTCGCGGTAATAATCGAGATGCTTGTTTCTACGCGGAATAAATGGGGTCGGAGACAAATGCGATTGATTCTCAAGTGATTTAAGTTAGACTAGGCGTTAATTGTTAGTGATGGATCACTAACTTATCAGAGAAAGGAGTCTTTTCATGCCTCGCAAATCAAGGATGTATTTGCCTCATATCCCCTGCCACGTTATTAGTCGCGGTAATAATCGAGATGCCTGTTTCTACGCGGACGATGATTATTTTTTTTATCTAGATTGTTTGCATGAGGCCTGCGCTAAGTATGATGTTAGCGTACATGCTTATGTATTAATGACTAATCACGTACATTTTCTTTTAAAGCCCAGTGATTCTTTGGGTATTTCGAGAGTTATGCAATCTATTGGAAGACGCTATGTTCAGTATGTAAATTATGCTTACCGACGTAGCGGCACACTTTGGGAAGGAAGACATAAATCATCTTTAGTAGATTCGGATAACTATATTTTAGCGTGCTATCGTTATATCGAGCTGAACCCAATAAGAGCGGGCATGATCGTGAGTCCTGCTGACTACCGTTGGTCAAGTTATCGAGTGAACGCTGGATTACGACCGCGAAAACAATTGATTGCGCATGATACCTACTTAGGACTAGGTAGGACTGATGAAGCAAGACATATGGCTTACCGAGACCTTTTCTCTTCAGAATTGTCTGCAGAGCTATTAAGAGATATTCGTCGTGCTGGAGCGTTCTCGATGCCTTTGGGTGATAACCGTTTCAAACAACAAATTGAGCAGGCTATTGGCCGAAAAATTGGCCATATCAAAGTTGGGAGGCCAAAGGAGCTCGTTGAGAATCAGTAGTATTTAACCCGCCCTTTCTCTTTTTTCTGATTCCTTTTTTCTATACGTAGTAGCAAAAATCAGTAGAATAGTCAGAAGCATTCAAAAGGAAGAACATCATGGCTGCCAATTTGAAAGAAACATTGCATGAACTAGCGGATCAACTGCCAGCGAATGCCACGTGGGAAGATGTGTTGGAAGAAGTCCGTTTTCGACGTGCAGTAGAAAAAGGTAAGCAAGCCGCAGAACGCGGTGAATTTGCGACAGAAGAAGAGGTACGCACTGCGTTTGCTCGTTGGGGGGTAGATATTGCAAGTTGAATGGACGCACCCCGCCCTTGCAGACTTAATTGAAGCTCAAGCTTATATTACCGAAGAAAATCCGAGAGCTGCCGAGATTATTGGCGAACGGATTTGGCATGCGAGCCAATCACTAAGAGATAACCCCTATAGTGGACGAGAAGGACATGTTATCGATACCCGAGAACTAGTCGTTGCTCGGACACCGTATATTCTTGTGTACAGTGTTAATCTTGAACAACAACGCATAGAAATTTTGCATATTCATCATGGCAGACGGAATTGGCAAGTGATCTAAAACGAGTGACGTCGGATTACCTTCGCCACATCTTGAAACACCCTGTAAATACCCCTTATTTGTCGCACACCTAGTTAAAAACGATACATTACAGATTCTACGAGTTATCCGTAGCAAGTAAAATTGGCCTAATAGCTTATCGTGGGTAGGAGTAACGTGAACAATAACTTTATTTATCTTCTTATAATTAACGACGCTTGGTAAAACTTCGATTGCTTCTACCACCATTGTTTGGACGACGTGTATTTCGGCTTCGTGTTGCAGCTGTGCGAGATCCTCTATCTGGGAAATCCATCCCTACCGAGGTATAGAGCTTTCTAGTAATAGGTACGGCTAGCTCTTGAGTTTTGTTAGTACGTAGATCTCGTGGCAGTGTGACGTCTCCGTATTGGATACGAATTAATCGGCTGACTTTAAAACCGAGATGCTCCCAAAGTCGGCGCACTTCGCGTTGACGGCCTTCGCGTAGGCTGACGTGATACCAGTGGTTAGCGCCCTCGCCTCCCGCATCTGAGATATGTTCAAAACTCGCTGGGCCGTCATCGAGTTCGACCCCCTGTTTTAACTGTTCGAGGTGTTCGTCTTTCACCTCGCCTAAAACTCTTACGGCGTAAACCCGCTTAATTTCGCTGGAGGGATGCATTAAGCGGTTAGCTAATTCGCCATCGGTAGTGAACAGCATTAAGCCCGAGCTATTTAAATCTAGCCTGCCAACGGCTATCCAACGCGCGCCCTGCACCTTGGGTAGTGCTTGATAAACGGTCGGCCTATTTTCAGGATCTTTTCGGCTGCATATGCGGCCTTCGGGTTTGTTGTAGAGTAAAACGCGTGGTGCTGAGGCGCCGTGTTTTTTAAAACGTACTAAGCGTGAATCGACGGTGACCTTATCGTCGGTTGTGATGGTATCGCCTAATTGGGCCGTACGATTATTAACACGTATACGGCCTTCTTTTATCCAGCCTTCAATTTCTCGACGTGAACCTAGGCCTGTTTGAGCTAGGAGTTTTTGTATACGATCGGCCACTAATCACCACCCTCAACGAAAGCGTTACGAGCGTAACTGAGACAAGGCGACCAAAGGAAGTGCCTCTGGTGCGATAACAAAGGATAAAGCAGAGTCGTCGTGCCCTTGTGGTATTACACGTGAGTAAATGAGCATTTTGAGTTTGTTTTTAACGCCGTATCAGTAAGCGCATTAGCTTTCCTACTCTAGGAGCTAGCGGCTTGAGCCAGTGTAGGCGCACTGTCTTCTTCACTTAGATGATCTTCTTCTAAGTTATCGCTATCATCTGCTTCGATGGTTTGCTCGGTATCTTCAGCGTTCACTTCGTTACTGATATCGACTTCATCACTTTCTACCATGCTGACTGACGCGACGGTGACCCCACCCGATGTATCACCGTTTGAGTCACCTGCACCATTATTATTTTCACCTTCTCCGTCTTGCGGAATAAGCTCTAATTCACCGGGTATCTTATCTAGATCGCGAATCTCAGCTAGTGGTGGTAGCTGATCGAGTTTTTTCAGGCCTAAATCATCGAGTAGCTTACGTGTCGTGCCGTATATTGCGGGCTTACCCGGTACGTCTCGATGACCAACGACTTTTACCCATTCACGATCTAACAAGGTACGAATAATATTGGTGCTCACTGCTACACCACGTACGTCTTCGACTTCAGCACGCGTAATGGGTTGCTTGTAACAAATTAAAGCCAGGGTTTCTAATAAAGCACGTGAGTATCTTGGTGCACGCTCTTCAAACATACGGTTAATCCATTCTCCGTAATCTTGACGTACCTGGTAACGATAACCACTGCTAACTTCTATGAGCTCGACACCGCGTTCGGCGCAGTCGTCGATTAGACTGGCTAAGGCTTCTTTAACATCTTGACGCGATGGCCCGTCTTTTTCTTCAAATAAATTCAGAATACGATCAACTGTTAGCGGCCGGTCTGCCGCAAGCAGTGCTGCTTCGATAATTGCTTTAAGTTTTTCAATTGGCAATGTCTACATCCTTCACTTTGACATGAATCGGGGCATAAGGCTCGGTTTGTACAATATCAACCAAGCCACCCTTTAATAATTCTAATATGGCAAGAAAGCTGACGATCACACCCTGTCGGCCTTCTTCTATAGAAAACAAATCGACAAAATTAACAAAAGATCGGCTTTTGACTTCGCTTAATACCGTCGTCATGCGTTCTCTTACTGATAAAGGTTCACGTGCGATATGATGATGCGCATATTGTTCTGCTCGCGTCATAACATCATTGGCCGCGTGAATTAGGTCTTGCAAGGTTACCTTGGGTAATAATTTTTCCGTAACCTTAGGTGGGCGTGCGGCAACATCATAAATATCTCGGCCCATACGTGGTATGGCATCAAGGTTTTGCGCGGCTTCTTTAAAGCGCTCGTATTCTTGTAAGCGGCGAACTAGCTCGGCACGCGGATCATCTTCGTCGTCGACTTCTACTGGTCGTGGTAATAATAAGCGCGATTTTATTTCTGCCAGCATCGCTGCCATCACTAAATATTCGGCTGCCAGTTCGAGTCGCATTTCCTGCATTAACTCGATGTATTGCATGTATTGGCGTGTGATCTCCGCCAATGGAATATCGAGAATATCTAGGTTTTGGCGTTTGATGAGGTAAAGCAATAAATCCAGCGGACCCTCAAAGGCATCAAGGAACACCTCTAGCGCATCGGGGGGAATATAAAGATCTTGCGGGACTTGCGTTATAGGCTCCCCAGCCACCATGGCGAGGGGCAAATCTTCTTGCTTGGGTGTTTGATTAGCTTCGGTATCAGGCATAGCACATTATAGCCGACAGCATCCTAATCGCCCAGTGAAGCCTGTCATATTAGCGGTATGACAATCCCATAGCTTGGCGCACATCGTCGAGGGTTTCTTTCGCCACATCGCGTGCCTGGTCGTTACCTTCATTAATAATATTACGCACCAAACGGGGATCTTCTTCGAACTCTTTGGCTCGCTCGATAATGACTTCTTGCTCTGCCACCACCGCATCGATCAGCGGCTTTTTACAGTCTAGACATCCGATGTCAGCGCTGCGGCAACCGTCCCAGACCCATGAGCGGGTTTTTTCTTCTGAATAGACTTGGTGTAAGTCCCATACTGGGCATTTTTCTGGATTGCCTGGGTCTTTTCGACGCACGCGCGCGGGATCAGTCGGCATGGTTTTAAGTTTTTTCGCTACCGAATCCGCAGGCTCGCGTAAACCTATAGTATTGCCGTAAGATTTGGACATTTTTTGACCATCGAGCCCTGGCATTTTAGCTGTTTCGGTTAATAGTGCTTGGGGCTCTGGCAGAATAATCTTGCCGCCGCCTTCAAGAAAACCCAGCAAGCGCTCGCGATCGCTTAAGGTGATATTTTGTTGTTCTTCGATTAAGGCATGCCCTTTTGCTAAGGCTTCCTCATCACCCTCTTCTTGATATTTTTTCTTTAATTTACTGTAAAGCTTATGGTTTTTCTTACCCATTTTTTTGGCAGCGGCTTCTGCCTTATCGTTAAAGTCGGCATCACGCCCGTAAAGGAAATTAAAACGTCGAGCAACTTCTCGGGTCAGCTCAATATGCGCAACCTGATCTTCACCCACTGGCACTTGGCCAGCTTTGTAAGCCAGAATATCCGCGCTTTGTAGCAAGGGATAACCTAGGAAGCCATAGGTATCGAGTTCTTTTTCGCGCAGCTTGATCTGCTGATCTTTATAGCTTGGAACACGCTCTAGCCAGCCTAGGGGCGTCATCATTGATAGTAACAAATGTAATTCGGCGTGTTCTTGTACCTGTGATTGAATAAACATCACGGCAGAACTTGGATTAACCCCTACTGCTAGCCAGTCGATGACCATATCCCATACAGCATCATCGATTTTGCTGGGATCATCGTAGTCTGTGGTTAAGGCGTGCCAGTCGGCAACAAAGAAAAAGCATTCGTATTCGTTTTGCAGATCCAACCAGTTTTTTAGCACACCATGATAGTGGCCTAGATGTAATCGCCCAGTTGGGCGCATACCCGATACTACCCGTGGGTTTTGCTGCGCAATCGAATTCAAATTGATTCTCCAGTGTTTTTTGGGTCGCAGATATTACCAGAAACTAAATAAGGTTGAGGCCGCTAACATCGCCTTTGCCTTGGCGCACCAGGACAGGCTCTTCATCCAGCCATTCGATTACTGTGGTCGGTTCTATACCACAGGTACCGCCATCAACAATTAGATCAATTCGATTACCCACCTTATCGCGAACTTCTTCGGCATCCGCCATCGGGTATTCTTCGTCGGGGAGCATCATGGTGACGCTCATTAACGGCTCGCCCATAGTGTCAATTAAGGCATTACATATCTGATTGTCCGGTACACGAATACCAATGGTACGCCGCCTTGGATGTTGCAACCGCCGCGGCACCTCGCGTGTAGCCCTTAATATAAAGGTAAAAGGCCCTGGCGTGAGTGATTTTATAATTCGGTAAGCGGTATTACTCACGCGAGCGTAAGTAGCGATCTCAGATAAGTCACGACAAAGCAGCGTGAAATTGTGCTGATCTTCAAGACCGCGTAAACGGCGAATGGTGTCCATGGCTGCCTTATCCCCTATATGGCAGCCCAAGGCATAGCTAGAATCCGTGGGATAAGCGGCAACTTTGCCGCCACGCAGCATGGCTGCCACCTGCGAAACCAGGCGCGGCTGTGGATTGTCAGGGTGAATACGTAGAAATTGTGCCGGCATA
>CAYUVE010000056.1:0-4271 GCA_964447985.1 uncultured Thiotrichales bacterium | reverse complement strand
TCTTTGGCGTGACCTTTTTCTATGAGAAAGCGTGCGAAATGGGTACGACTCATCGTATCTTGCAAGCAATAGGTTTGCGCACCCTCATAAGCGCCTTCGATACCATGGCGCTCTAGGTCTTTGGCCATACGTTTCGCCCTGTGCGCACGAGCGGCCTGTACCTGATTGAGGCCAGCGGCTAAATCAGCATTATCTGTATCCACCCCCAAACCTACAATATGCAATAATTGTTTACGCCAACTTACTGATATTTCAACACCATTTATAACCTGAACACCTAGATCGTTTGCCGCACGCTGTGCTTCTGCCAAGCCATCAGTATTATCGTGATCAGTCAGTGCCAGCAGATCTACGTTCTGATCAGCTGCTCGCTGAAGCAGTTCAGTAGGTGTCAGCGTGCCATCTGAAAACGTCGAATGAGAATGAAAATCGTATTTCAAAAAAATTCCTGATTCACTTTAGGGTCGCGATCGATAAAGCTGGCTTATCCGTTATCTATTATAATGGTGGGCTTTGTGGCGCGATCAGAGCACGAGCATGAAACTATTATTTGATTTTATCCCAATTATACTGTTTTTTATAACGATAAAAGTAACTGACGATTTTTTTCTCGCCACAGCAGTCATAATGGTAGCTACTCTCGTACAAGTTGCCTACGTCAAGTTTCGCTACGGCAGAGTCGATAAGATGTTACTCGTTACTCTAGGTGCGGTACTGGTTTTTGGCGGTATTACCCTGGCACTTCAAGATGAAATATTCCTGAAATGGAAGGTCTCCATTGTCAATTGGATCTTTGCACTTGTCTTCATCGGTAGTCAATTTATCGGAAAAAAGAACATCGCCGAACGCATGATGGGAAAAAATATCTCCCTTTCCAAAGAGATATGGACAAAGCTAAATTCGATGTGGGCTGGTTTTTTCGTCTTTCTTGGAATTGTTAACCTCTACGTTGCCTATAATTATGACAGCCAAACATGGGCAGATTTTAAGCTTTTCGGTATGTTGGGCTTGACGCTTGTATTCATCGTTTTGCAAACCATATATATATCACGACATGCAGTGGTTAATGAAGAAAGTGACGAAAAAAAGGATGAAGATGCCTGATGTATTACGTGATTTATGCAGAAGATATTGAAAACAGCTTAGACAAACGTCTTTCAGCTCGGCCTGCACATCTCGAGCGGTTACAAGCATTAAAAGACGCTGGCCGACTGCTTGTAGCCGGCCCCTGCCCAAATATTGATAATGAAGACCCTGGCCCAGCCGGGTTTAGTGGTAGCGTTGTCATAGCAAAGTTTGAATCACTTGATGATGCGCAAGCTTGGGCAAATGCTGATCCCTATATCGAAGCCGACGTCTACGATAAAGTTACCGTCAAACCTTTTAAATACGTACTGCCATGAGTGACCGTATCGAACTCATCCGTACTCAGCTGACTAACGCGCTGAGCCCTACGTCATTAGAAATTATTGATGACAGTCATAAGCATGTCGGTCACGCGGGTGCCGCGGGCGGCGGTGGCCATTTCACGGTATACATTGTTGCGCAAGCATTTGAAGGCCATCATTTGCTACAACGTCATCGTCTTATTTACGACGCATTAGGTGATGCGATGCAAACTGAGATCCACGCACTGAGCATTAAAGCCCATACGCCTGACGAAATTTAGTTCATTATTGAGTAGTAATATTTCTTATAATTTCATATAGTTAATAGCAATGCTTTATGTATTGCTAGAGATGACAGCACTGATTGCCTTTGGTGCAATTTGGGCCAAGTTTTCACCAAAATGGTTAGATGCCGAGCAGCTACGCTTCTGGTTAACCAAAAGTGTTTTCTACGTGTTTCTGCCTGCTCTGGTGCTAAAAGTGTTATGGTCAACCGCACTGACTACTGACTCGCTGCGGCTCTCTGCCACGGCCATTAGCGGGGTAATTTTCGCACTAGCCCTAACACACATCCTCTATCGTTTTATCCCTATTGGCCGGGCAGCATTTGGCGCTATTCTTCTCGCATCAATCTTTCCGAATGTCACCTATATGGGCTTACCAGTACTAGACGCGCTATATGGTGAATGGGTGCAGTCGGTAGCCATACAATATGACTTATTCGGCACCTTGCCACTGGTGTTTACACTAGGGATCGCGCTAGCCAGCCGTTATAGCCCAAGCGCTGAAAGCCGTTTTGATGTCACCGAATTTCTGCGTATACCCGCAGTGTGGGCGGCTGCACTGGCGCTGGGGTTACAAGCGCTAGGCAGTACACCTGTTGCAAGTATCATGACGGTGCTTGAATGGCTGGCGGTACCGGTTGCGCCTTTTATGCTGTTCGCCGTCGGCTTAAGCTTAAAACTGAAATCATTTAGCAAACATCGCTTGCTAATCTTAAGCCCAGTAATGTTTGTGCAGTTTATCGCCGTGCCCCTCTTTGTTTGGGGCTTTGGCGCGAACATTGGCTTACAAGGTGAATGGCTACAAGCAGTCGTCTTAGAAGCTGCCATGCCCGCCATGGTGCTCGGCATTGTGCTCTGCGATCGATATCAGCTCGACAGCCGCTTGTTTGCTACCGCAGTAACCGTAACAACGGCATCAACAATAGTCATAATTCCTTTATGGTTCAATATCTTACAAATTTAGCTTTTAAATGATTCGGTACTAGTGACTAATCATCCACGGCCGCATGGATGGGAACATTTTGTCCCCTTCAGCGGTGTACATTAGCTTAGATTTGCTTTTAGGTTGGTGACAACCACAGCCGTGCCGATGTTCTTCATCATTCTCTCGCCTATCTTTTGTTGAAACCGTGGGTTCATGCTGATTTCTTTCGTTTGTTTCGTGCGCGTGACGCATCATAGGCGATAATTCGAGTATCTCTGGAGGAATGACGATCACTCGCGCACATAAGGTCTGGCACACGGGGCAAGCCTTAGGTTTATCAAAATCTTCCATGGTGGCGACGTCGCTGAACTGTCCATGTTCGCGACATTTGTAATCATAAACTGGCATTTAAGTATCTCTTTTAAAGTATTTTATAGGATTAAAACCTATAGGTCTGCAGCCAAAGGTACATCAATAGAACCATCTAATTCCTTGGTTGGTCCGTCATTACCCGGATTAACATCAAACTCAAAGATGTCTGTTGGCAACCATAAAGTCGCGCAGGCATTCGGTATATCCACCACGCCACTAATGTGGCCCTGACACGGTGCCGTGCCCAAAATGGCATAGGCTTGCGCTCGCGAGTAACCAAATTTCTCTAGATAATTTATCGCGTTTAGACATGCTTGGCGGTATGCGATATGGACATCGAGATAATGTTGTTCACCCTGCTCATCGACGGAAATTCCTTCAAATATCAGGAAGTCATCGTATTTCGGTGCGATGGGACTGGGTTTGAAAATGGGGTTTTTAATCCCGTATTTTTCCATTCCGCCTTTAAGTAAGTTTACGCGCAAGTGAATCCACCCGGCCATCTCGATAGCACCACAGAAGGTAATCTCACCGTCACCCTGGCTGAAGTGAAGGTCACCAACAGAAAGACCACCACCCTCAACATAGACAGGGAAATAGATTTTTGAGCCACGAGACAGGTCTTTAATATCACAGTTACCACCATGCTCGCGAGGTGGCACAGTACGGGCAGCTTCCGCCGCCGCTTTATCTTTACCTTCTGTCATCTTACCCAGATGTGCGGTATCGGCATAAGGTAATGTCGCTAACGGTGGCGTGCGATCTGGTTCGGTGTCATAAAGTTTGGTTTCACGCTCATTCCATTCGGCTAATAACTCAGCGGAGGGCAAACAACCTATCAAACCAGGATGAATTAAACCCGCATACTCCACGCCCGGCACATGGCGTGACTTGGTAAACATACCGTTAATATCCCAAATAGACTTTTGTGCTTCGGGGAAATGATCGGTTAGAAAACCACCGCCGTTTTGTTTTGAGAAAAACCCATTAAAGCCCCAAAGTGATTCGTCAAAAGCGCCAATGTCTAAAATATCGACCACCAGCAAATCACCCGGCTCGGCCCCTTCCACGCCGACTGGACCCGATAAGAAATGCACCTGGCTGAGGTCGACATCTCGAACATCAGCGGCATTATCATCATTGACGATTTGCCCACCCGTCCAGTCATAACACTCAACTTTAAAATCGTCACCAGGTTTGACCATCACAGCCATAGGAATATCAGGATGCCAACGGTTATGAATATTTTCATTTTCATAAGGTGATGAATTAAGATCGATTTTAATGACGGTATCAGTCATG
>CAYUVE010000055.1:0-12268 GCA_964447985.1 uncultured Thiotrichales bacterium | reverse complement strand
GTTAGTTTTTCGATGTTTTCATCGCTCACACGTGGTGAGTAAGGAGGTATTAATGCTGCAATGCCTCCTTACTCACCACGTGTGAGCGATGAAAACATCGAAAAACTAACCGACTTTATCCTTGGCCTATAAGGATTAAGCTTGCCAGTGTTCTGAAAAACAGAAGACTGACAAAAAATAAAAGCCGACCCCAAAAGGGTCGGCTTTTTTATTTCTGAGTTTAGTTTCAACTCACTTAGAGTCAAACGCTGATTAAATTTCTACCATCTCAAAATCATCTTTGGTTGCACCACACTCTGGACAAACCCAGCTTTCAGATACATCATCCCAGGCCGTACCCGGTGCGATACCCTCTTCTGGAGAACCCGTTTCTTCGTCGTAGACATAACCACAGACAACACACATATACTTCTTCATCTGACACCCTTACAAACTCTGACCTTTATTTAATATCGGGCCGAAAACACCTAAATTCAATAGGATTCAACCGTGTCTTTTACGCTAGTGCAGTAGAATATCATGGCACTAATGTGATTAACCACGCGAACACACTATGACAAAACCACTCATCTTATGCTTTTCCGGCGCCGACCCCTGCGGCGGTGCGGGGACACAAGCCGATATTGAATCTATTAGCAGTATGGGTGGCCACGCAATGACACTTACCACCGCCTTGACCGTACAAAACAGTCAAGGTGTGGAACATTTTCAAGCTGTCGACCTAACATTACTCAAAGATCAAGCTGACTGCTTATTAAAAGATTCGAATATCAGCGCAATCAAAACGGGCATGTTGGCAAACGAAGATATTATTCAACTCGTCAAAACAATTAGCCACCAACATCCGTCGGTTCCGCTTATCGTCGACCCGGTTTTATCATCCAGCTACGGTCACACATTGAGTGAGTCGCCGCTTGCCAAGGTCTTACGCGAACAACTGCTAAGTGTAGCTACCATTGCGACGCCTAACTTACCCGAACTACGACAACTCGTGCCCGAAACCAACGATACTAGCGAAGCCTGTAAAATTCTTGCTGAATTAGGCTGCGAATACGTGTTAGTGACCGGCACCCATGATGATAGCGAAGAAGTCATCAATCGCTTGTATCAAAACGGCGAACTTATCGACCAACAATCTTGGCCACGCTTACCCGCCGACTATCACGGATCAGGCTGCACACTTGCCGCAGCACTCTCAACATTATTGGCTCAAAACACTGATATGTTACCAGCCGTACGCAAAGCGCAAGACTACACCTGGCAAAGTCTCAATGCCGGACAGCAATTAGGCCAAGGTCAAGTTTTTCCTGATCGCTTTTACTGGCGCACATCTTCAAACAATAACGATTAATTAAATGATCAAAGCAAGGCTAAATGGGCTCTATGCCATTACGGCAGATACCGACGACGAATCACGACTCTTTGATGGCGTCGCGGCGGCCATTCGCGGCGGCGCACGGTTTGTTCAATATCGGGACAAGCATAAGGAATTGCGTAGCCTACAACGTCGCGCCCACAGATTATTATTACTCTGTCAGGAGTACGGCGCCTCACTGATTATTAATGACGACATCGACCTATGTCTGGCTATCAACGCAGACGGCGTCCACCTTGGTAAAGACGATGAGAACTTAATCACTGCACGATCACTATTAGGTGATGACAAAATCATCGGGGTTTCCTGCTACAATCAGCCCAAACTCGCGGTACAAGCGCAAGCGGACCGAGCTGACTACATCGCATTTGGTAGCTTCTTTAATTCTGAAACCAAGCCCAATGCCCCAGTCGCGCCTTTGTCTTTGCTAACACAAGCGCACAACACTCTGACTATACCTGTCGTCGCGATCGGCGGTATTACCGTAGACAATGGCCAACAGCTCGTTGACGCAGGAGCGAATGCCCTAGCGGTGATCACAGGGTTATTTGATCAAACCGATATCGAGAATACCGCAAAAAAATTTTCGCAAATGTTTTAACAACTATTAGGCAATAACATATGACACGCTCACACGATTTATTTGAACAAGCCCAAACCGTTATCCCTGGTGGAGTGAACTCACCCGTTCGCGCTTTTAAAGGCGTCGGCGGTGACCCCGTATTTTTCAAGCGTGGTGAAGGCGCCTATGTTTACGATGAAGATGATCGACGTTATATCGACTACATAGGTTCTTGGGGGCCAATGATACTAGGCCACGCTTACCCATCTGTTATTACAGCCGTCGAACAAGTCATTCAAAATGGCCTCGGCTTTGGAGCGCCCACCGCGATTGAAACCGAAGTCGCTGAAAAAGTGTGTCAAATGGTGCCTTCTGTTGAGCAAGTGCGTATGGTGAGTTCCGGTACCGAAGCTACCATGAGCGCCATTCGACTAGCGCGCGGCTATACCGGTCGTGACAAACTGATTAAATTTGAAGGTTGTTATCACGGCCATTCAGATTCCTTACTAGTTAAAGCTGGCTCCGGCGCACTAACACTAGGCGTACCTACCTCACCCGGTGTCCCCGCATCCTTAGCTGAACACACCATCACGCTCGACTACAACCACATCGACAAAGTAAAACAATGTTTAGAGGTCGTCGGTAAAGATGTCGCCTGCATTATTGTTGAACCAGTTGCCGGCAATATGAACTGTATTCCGCCAGTTCCGGGTTTTCTCGAAGGCCTGCGCGAACTCTGTGACGAACACGGCGTGGTCTTGATCTTTGATGAAGTCATGACAGGTTTTCGTGTCGCTCGTGGTGGCGCACAAGAACATTACGGCGTGACACCCGACCTAACGACTTTAGGTAAGGTCATTGGTGGTGGCTTACCTGTGGGTGCCTTTGGTGGCAAAAAAGAAATTATGCAACATATCGCACCCACCGGCCCGGTTTATCAAGCCGGCACCTTATCAGGTAACCCGGTTTCGATGGCAGCAGGCCTAGCCACATTGACTGCTTTAGACGTTAATGGTTTCCACGCCAAACTCGCTGATGCGGCAAAAACCTTAGCCGAAGGTCTACAAGAACTGTCAGAAAGACATACTATTCCTCTTACCGTTAACTATGTCGGCGGCATGTATGGATTCTTTTTCACAGAACAACCTAAGGTTCATTTCTATCATCAAGTGGTTGACTGCAATATTGATCGTTTTCAAAAATTCTTCCATGGCATGCTAGAAGAAGGCGTTTATCTTGCCCCTTCAGCTTTTGAAGCAGGCTTCGTGTCACTCGCCCATGATGAGAATGTTATCAACGAAACATTAGCCGCTGCCGATAAGGTGTTCGCAACGCTCTAAAAATACTGACAAATAAAAGGCTTCGGCTCAATGGATATAGTGCAGATTATCGTACTAGCGATAGTACAAGGCTTAACTGAATTTCTGCCTATATCCAGTTCAGCGCATTTAATATTAGTTCCACAACTGGCTGACTGGCCCGACCAGGGCTTAGCCTTTGATGTTGCCGTTCATTTAGGATCCTTGATCGCAGTCGTTGCTTATTTTCGAAAAGATATTCAACAACTGTGGTGGGGTTGGTGGCAATCGCTGACTCAAAAACAGCATAGTAGCTATAGCCGATTAGCTTGGGGCATCATCGTTGCCACCATTCCTGTATCGGTATTTGGCTTAACATTTAACGACGCAATTTCAACTTATTTACGCAGCCCCCTGGTCATCGCGGCGACAACGATTGGCTTCGGTTTATTACTTTGGTATGGAGATCGTGCCGGTACTCACCAACGTAGCGAATCAGAAATTACCTGGCGCGATATTATCATTATCGGCTTTGCTCAAGCCTTAGCTTTGATACCCGGTACCTCACGCTCAGGTATTACACTAACCGCTGGCTTGCTACTAGGATTAACACGTGAAGCCGCTGCACGCTTTGCCTTTTTACTTTCTATTCCGACAATTATCGCCGCAGGTTCATTAGAAACACTAAAATTAGTTAGCGACGAAAGCGTTACTGTAGATTGGAATAGCCTAATAATCGGCACAGTACTATCCGCCATATCAGCCTATCTTTGTATTCATTATTTTTTAAAACTAATAAACAGTATTGGTTTAATGCCTTTTGTCATTTATCGCTTAGCCTTGGGAATATTGCTTTTAGTATTGTTTATTTAGCTTAGACTAATTCTTTTAGCGTACGCTCAACTATCTTTTTATCATTCAGCGTATGCGCCAGTAGTAAACCACCTTGTAATCCCGCCAAAAACTGTTGCGCACGCACCTTTGATTTTTTCTTTTTATCTTTGGGATATCGCTGCTGAAAAAGCTCTTTTAAGGTATCAAGTTGCTCTGCAAAATATTGCTTTACGGCTTGGTTTAATGCTTCAGGTAAAGAGACAAGCTCTGCCGCCATGACTCCGGCTAAACACTTCGTACTTTCTTTATGCCGAGCGATATAAGCCTCCAACCTTTCCTCAGCACTGGTCGTTTGATTTGTTAACAGCGCCTTCATGCTAGCCGAATAGCGCTCTAAAACCGCCTCGCCAAGGTCCGCCTTGGTAGGGAAATGATAATGAACACTAGCGCTTTTAATACCGACATCCGCAGCGATATCACGAAAGCTAAAGGCGTTGAATCCGTGATTGCGAATGCGAAACTCCGCGGCATCAAGGATCTTACTGACTGTATCGTTCTGATCTTGCTCCGAAATCATGGCGCCACCTATTGATAGATAGACTAACGATACGCAAATAATGCCAGATTAGCGGGCTAGATTCTACCTAATGATAGAAACGCCCCAGCTCCTAGGCATAAAAAAAGCGCCGTGGCCTCAGACCGCGGCGCTTTTATCAAGCTGATTATTAGCTTTAACCCGCAGCGTAGTACTCTTCTACCTTAGCCACTTCGTTCTTAGAACCTAAGATCACACCAACACGCTCGTGAATCTCAGAAGGTGCAACTTCCATAATACGTTGTGTACCCGTAGACGCTGCGCCACCGGCTTGTTCGATAATCATCGACATGGGGTTGGCTTCGTACATCAAACGTAAACGACCAGGCTTACTGGGATCTTTGTTATCACGTGGATACATGAAGACACCGCCACGATTCAAAATACGATGCACTTCGGCCACCATCGAGGCGACCCAACGCATATTAAAGTTACGGCCGCGCGGACCTGTTTCACCTGCCAAGCAGTCTTCAATGTATTGTTTGGTAGGGCCCATCCAGTGACGAGAGTTAGAAGCATTAATCGCAAACTCGCTGGTATCTTCAGGCACAGTCATATTTGGGTGGGTTAAAACAAACTCACCGATGTCATTATCTAGAGTGAAACCGTTAACGCCATTACCCGTCGTTAAAACAAACATAGTCGAAGGCCCATATAGCGCATAACCGGCACAGACTTGTTCGGTACCAGGCTGAAGAAAATCTCTCACTTCAGGTTCGGTCACGCCTTCTGGCGCACGCAAAATAGAAAAAATGGTACCAACAGAAATATTCACGTCCGTATTTGATGAACCATCGAGTGGATCAAACAGAGCCAAATACTTACCTTTTGGATATTCGCCTGGAATTTGAATTGGATCTTCCAATTCTTCAGACGCCATACCCGCTAAGTGACCACCCCAGTTAAGCGCATCAACCATCATGTCATTAGAGATGACATCTAGTTTCTTCTGCGTCTCACCTTGAACGTTTTCCGTTTCCAAAGCACCCAAAGCGCCAATCAAAGCGCCCTTGTTGACCGCAGCCGAGATACGCTTACACGCTGTTTCGATATCCGCTAACAAACCACTGAAATCACCAGAACCGTGGGTGCGGCGTTGCTCTTCGATAATAAATTGGGTCATTGTTTCGCCCGTATACATAGTTCTTTCCTCGATAGTAAAAAATTCGTTGGCGCCAAATAGACTTTGCCTAGGCACAAATGGCGCCCATTATACGGTGTAAGCTGGCAAAATAAAGCTGCTATACTCGCCGCGCATGCCGTACATCCACGACATAGACCCCATTGCGATATCGCTAGGCCCTGTAGACATACATTGGTACGGCATCATGTACCTGATTGGTTTCGCCGGTGCCTGGTGGCTAGGCATACAGCGCGGCAAGTGGCCGCATGTTAATTGGTCATCCGAACAGGTCGGAGATGTCATCTTTTACGGCGCTTTAGGTGTCATTGTCGGCGGCCGCATCGGCTATATGTTGTTCTACGACTTTGCTAACTTAGCTGAAAACCCCATCAATATCTTCAAAGTCTGGCAAGGTGGTATGTCTTTCCACGGTGGGCTTATCGGCGTTATTGCTGCTATGTGGCTGTTTGGCCGCAAGACCCAAAAACCATTTTTAGCCGTTACCGACTTTGTTGCCGTGCTAACACCTATAGGCTTATTTACCGGCCGTATTGGTAACTTTATTAACGGCGAGTTATGGGGCAAACCGACCGATCTACCTTGGGCCATCGTTTTTAACACCGGCGAAGCAGAGACAACTGTTCCGCGTCACCCATCGATGCTTTACGAAGCCTTGCTTGAGGGCTTAGTTTTATTTTTCATTCTTTTTCTCGTTTCACGAAGATCGACGCCGATAGGGCTATTATCTGGTCTGTTTTTGCTCTTTTATGGGATTTTCCGCTTTGCAGTAGAGTTCATCCGCATTCCAGATGAGCACCTCGGATATCGTGCCTTTGATTGGCTAACCCAAGGCCAGATACTCTCGACACCGATGATAATACTTGGCATCGTGATGATCGTTTTCGCACTAAAACGCAAAACTGCTGAGACATGATTAAATCAGTACTCACTATGACTGCCAGTTTATTAATACTAAACATAGCGCAGGCGGGCGAATGCGATTACGATAAAGCCTATATTGCTGGCCTGGATACAATGGCTCAAAACGTACCGGATATGGAGCAACACGCGCCCTATCAAGTGATAGAACAAGAAAAACACTGGCTAGTAAGAGGATACGATGGACCAGGCTCTCCTAAAGGCCTCATCCCCAACGCACTTATTAATAAAATCACATGTAAATTAGAAAAATTCAGCTTGTCAGAATAATATGCAGCAATATCTCGATCTCATGCGCCATGTCAGAGACCATGGCACTCATAAAGAAGACCGCACGGGCACCGGCACAATCAGCGTGTTTGGTTACCAATGTCGCTACAACCTAAATGACGGTTTCCCTGCAGTTACCACCAAAAAGCTGCATTTTAAGTCCATAATTCACGAACTTTTGTGGTTTTTGAAAGGCGACACCAATATCGCCTATCTAAAGGAAAATGGCGTGTCGATTTGGGACGAATGGGCTGATGAGAACGGTGAACTCGGCCCCGTTTACGGTCACCAGTGGCGCTCATGGCCAACACCCGACGGTAGCCATGTCGATCAAATTAGTAATCTTATCCATAACATCAAAAACAACCCAGACTCGCGCCGGCTCATCGTTAGCGCCTGGAACGTCGCCGAAGTCGAGAACATGGCCTTACCGCCGTGCCACTCATTGTTTCAATTCTATGTACTAGAAGGTAGGCTGTCTTGCCAGCTCTATCAACGCAGTGCAGATATCTTCCTCGGCGTACCGTTTAATATCGCTTCTTACGCCTTACTGACTTTGATGATTGCCCAAGTCTGTGATTTAGAACCTGGCGATTTCATCCATACCTTTGGCGACGCGCATTTGTATTCTAATCACCTAGAACAAGTAGATCTTCAGCTATCGCGCGAACCACGACCTTTACCGACCATGAAGATCAACCCAGAAGTGCAATCGATTTTTGATTTTAAGTATGAAGACTTCACACTACAAAACTATGATCCGCATCCAGGAATTAAAGCACCTGTAGCCGTCTAATACATGATAACTTTTGAAGCTTGGGAAGATGACGATGGCATCACCTTCGCCACTCCAAAAAACATACAAGAACAAAAGGAAAAAGGTTTACTTTCCAGCAAAGCTAAACTACTTCATAAAATAGATGCCAATAGTTACGAGGAAGCCATGACTTTGCATCATAAAAAAATGGGTTGGGAATCTTACAAACCGATGCGATAACGAAAAGCATTTATTGTTTTCCCTAAATATGGCTCGGTTAGGGTTTTTATGAAGCAGTACTAGTCGTATACGCCCCAACACGCATTTAGCGAGTTACTTTTATGACTAAAAGTTACCAAAACCTTTGCCCTAATCAACAACTTCTTTGAGATCCCTACTATGCTCGTTCAATACGAACGACCTCGGTATTACTGCTCCTTAACTACTTTTAAAATGTTACTCGGCACTATATTGATAATCCCTAGTTCTTTTATTTCGTTATATTCTATAAACGATATAGCCACAGCATTTTCAATTTCCGATACTGCATCAGTTCTATTTAACGCCTGACTTATAAACACCAGTATTTCCTCACCTATACTGCCATCGCCCCGTTTAAACGACTCTATGATAGCCTGGGCTAGATGTGCCATTTGAATATGCAATAAGTCTTTATCATCTATTAGACCATTATTGATATCTCCCCATTTGGCGATTACATCCCTACTAAATGCTTTTTCATCATAACTTACATACGACACTATATTTTTTGAATTCATATTTTAAATAACTTGAACAATAGGAATCGATTGTTTACTTAATTATACCCAATCAAATAATAGGCGCTTTTACCACAGTGCCAAATTACACAAAGCTGCTACGCACGATAGCTTAGCTTCACCTTCACAAACAAAATTTTGATTTAACATCATTGCTTGCCAACCGGACGAATACGTTAACTTATAAGGGGGTGTAAAACTCTTAGCTGTTTCTACCTTGAAACCAAATCGTTCGTAATACTTTGGATCACCATAAACAAAAAGCATATCAACAGATTTTTCCTTAAGTTGCTCGACACCACTTTCTATTAATTTAGCACCAATACCTTTTCCTTGATACTCAGGCTTTACGGCGAGCGGGGCCAAAATATAACCCTTCCAATTTTCTTTTGTATCAGCTTTTAACGGACTAAATGCAACATGACCAACCAGCAGCCCATTGCTTTCAACAATCAAGTTAATCATCTCATGAGTTTCTGCCAGCAATGCAACCGCTAAATCTGCAACCGCCTTATTTTCACTTTCAGGAAAAGCTTGCATATAAACACCATTAATATCATCTCGATCTAGATTACTTGCGAAGCGGATATCCGGCACGGATCAATTCCAGGATGCAGGATCAATATTGTAAAACGTTTGAAGTTGCTTATATAAATCAGGGAGACGTTTTTTCATTTGTACTGGTTTTTCAAAAAAGGACTCACTCGCAACAGCGAAAAATTCGGCTGGAGAAACCGTACCGTATTCGTCTAATACTTTGTTTTTACCTTTGCTAGCCCGTTCATGCAGTGCTTCAAACTCCTCACTCAACACTTTGTTCCATGCTTTGTAATGCGCTTTATCCCTTAGTAAGGGCAAACCATTCATATGGCCTGTTTGCTCATCGAGTTTATGTGCAAATTCATGGATAACAACATTGTGACCATCATCAGGGTTTTCCGAGCCATGTTTTACGCTCGCCCATGACAACACAATGGGCCCTCGCACCCATGATTCCCCCGCGCGTTGACTAGCGTGTTGTGTAGTCAGCAAACCATCATTCTGTGTTTCATAGGCAACATAGGTATCTGGATATATCAGGATAGAAGTAAAATCAGGGAAATGGTGCTTATTTCCTTGTAACAATAATAAACATGCGTTCCCGGCGACGGTGAGCCTTATTTCATCATTTATTTCTATACCCTCAAATCCGAAAAACTCCTTTTCATCTAGGAATACATTGATATAACCGTGTAATTCTTCTTGTAGCGATTTGGGTAACTTTGGGTAAATTGATACATTCTCATTGAGAATATCAACCCAACTTGGGTCTAAAGGCAGTTTAAGTAATTTATTTCTACGCGTGTTGCGTAAATGAAGTCGTAGTAACCATATGGCTACTACAATTAATAATGAAATTATTACAACTAGGGGCAAAGGTTTTATCTACTGTTTAGGGTCTCATTTACCTTTTCGAAATGTGTCTTACTTAGCTGGAGCGCACCCTCAGCTTTATCAATCACATTTCCTTTAGGCCCAGTTATTCTTACTACTTCGTTCATGTAGAAATAATACTGCCAATACTCAATCTTAGTTTTATGAGAATCAAAGGCTTCGTATAAAACCCCTTCTTCTTCAAGCCTCTCTTTCACTTTCCGCTCTGTCATGAGGAAATTAGCATTGTAGCTATATATTGTTTCACGAATAAATACTGCATGACTGTTTAGATAATAGAATTCGAATTCTGATTTTCCATTTTCACCAAAATAAGTTACTTCTATCAGTTTTGTTTCACCCACATCTGAAAGATATCCAATTCCTTCTGCTCCTTCTGTTGACTCTCCAATAAAATCAAACTCTATTTTTTTGTATTCATTAAGGCTAACCAGAATAATTTTATATTGATTTTCTATCCACTCGATTTTATCAGAGGGCGTGACTGACCAAACTGACAGAGGCAACACATATAAGAAAAGTAAGATAACTTGAAATGCTTTTTTCAAAAATATCCCTACTTAAAATAATCTCATTTACTTATCTGACCACATCGCATATTCGTTTCCATTTGGATCGGCAAAATGAAAACGTCGGCCACCGGGAAATGAAAAAATAGGTTTAATGATTTTACCGCCTGCGTTTTCTACTTTACCTACGGCGTGTTCTAATTCTTCACTATAGAAAACTAATAACACGCTACCGGTTTTAGTTGAGACAGTATTTTTTGATTTAAAGAAACCGCCGTCTAAGCGGCCATCATTAAAACTACAGTAATCATCGCCCCAATCGGTAAAAGACCAACCAAAGAGTTCGGTAAAGAACTCTTTGGTTTGTTTTAAATCAGTTGATGGTAACTCTACGTAATCAATGCAGCTTTCTTTATTCATCATTCAATACTGGTTTACCTAGCCCACGGACTTTCATGCGCCAATATAACCATAGAGATATAACAACCAAAGGCGGAAAGAAAATGTATGCTGTTTCAAAGATACCTTTAACACTCCGCTCCGTATCGCAATTGTCTGGAATGCATTGCCCATCAAAACCAAATATGTAAATCGAGGAGATAAACCATAATACCGGCCATATCAGTAAAAATAGTAATACGGATATTCCTCGAATATATTTCATACCATAACGCTTTGAGCTAAAAAATTAATAAGACTGTTTATTCTGGCTGTGGCACGATACGGATATAAGGTAAGGGAGTTTTCCATCCGCCTGGGAATTGTTCTTTTGCCGCGTCATCCGATACAGCGGGAACAATGATACAGTCGTCGCCGTTTTTCCAGTTAACCGGAGTAGCCACTTTATGTTTCGCGGTAAGCTGAATTGAATCAAGCACACGCATAACTTCATCAAAGTTACGACCGGTACTCATTGGATAAGTCAGCATCAGTTTGATTTTTTTATCTGGGCCGATAATAAAGACTGTACGTACCGTAGCATTAGTCATAGCGGTACGGCCTTCGGATGTACCTTCTTCATCAGCTGGAAGCATATTGTAGAGTTTGGATACATTAAGATCGGTATCACCAATCATAGGATAATTCGGGCGATGGCCTTGGCTGCTTTCAATATCATCTGACCACTTGGCATGATTATCAACAGGGTCGACGCTTAAACCGATGATCTTGGTATTGCGCTTAGCGAATTCATCAGCTAGACCAGCCATATAACCCAGCTCGGTCGTACAGACGGGGGTAAAATCTTTTGGGTGTGAAAATAAGATGGCATAGCTATCACCAATCCACTCATGGAAATCTATTGTTCCCTCGGTGGTCGCGGCAGTAAAGTTTGGTGCAGTATCATTGATACGTAACATTTTCTCTCTCCTTAATTCCTCGGCCCACATCAATGCAGGTCTTATCAACAGCGTGTGTGTCAGTTTACCCCAGATGGGTGACAGCGTCTGCATCAGTTCAACAGGGCAACGCTTTTTACCTGAGCATAAACAGTTTTGCCTATTTGTAGGCCGAGTTCATATGAGGATTTACTCGTAATACGGGCTAGCAGAGGAATACCATTGGCGAGCAAACGCACGGTAACCTGGCCGGTGCTCTCTTCGCTGAGATCATCTATTGTCGCCGCAAAGCAATTTAAAATACTGCTATCGGAATGTTTTGATAGCGTCAGGCTGACATCGCGCGCAGCGATGCGTAAGCGCACATTATCGCCAACCGATACCGGTTTTTTTGCCACGGCAAAACGACCCGCAGGGCAATCAAGGTAGGTTAGAGCATAGGTCTCATCGTGCTCA
>CAYUVE010000054.1:9920-12293 GCA_964447985.1 uncultured Thiotrichales bacterium | reverse complement strand
TAAACTGGGATACCAGCAGCGACGTTAGCAGGAAGCAGATCAGCTGAGAACGCATGATAATTCATGGTTCCGTCGAAGTCTGCGTCTACAGCGACACTGTGTGAACCCATACCGTCTTTGAAATCACCTGGATTCTGACGGTTCATCTTGATGTGTGGGTAAGCCAATTCAACTGGTGGATATGGCCATGGCCATGATGTAGATATCAAACCTGCTGAGCTCATGTTACCAATGTTGTTATAAACAACTTGGTGTACGTGACCGTGAACTGACATTACTTTGTTGAACTTGCTCAAGATACCGCGGATTTCTGGTGCATCGGTAGTTTGGAAGTTCCAACGTGGATAGTAATCCCACAATGGTGAGTGAGTGAAAATCACGATTGGTGTATCTGGGCTCAATTTAGCAACGTCTTTTTCAAGCCATGCCAATTGCTTCTCATGTACACCCCAAAGACCACAACGGTGACATTCTAGCTCTTCCAACCAAGCCATACGATCATGATCGCTCAAGCCTTTGTCAGTCCAGAAATCACGTACCAAAATAGAGTTCATACCAATCATATGAACACCATTGTGATCGTGTGACCAAGCTTCTACACCTTGCTTTGACTTAGGTAGGAAACGCTTACGCCAATCCGCACCCATGTCTAGGTAGTAGTCATGCTCACCAGGAATCACCAACATTGGCATCTTCAATTTAGAAAGAATCTTCTGACCTTTTTCAAGCTCAGCAGCCTTACCAAACTGACCAATATCACCCGCATAAATCATAATGTCTGGACGAGGTTTCAGAGCATTGATTTGCGCTACTGACTCTTCCAAAAATGCATCAAAACGATGATTTGGAATGTCATACAAGTGAGCATCGGTTAACACCGCAAAGGTGAAAGGTTTTACTTTCGCACTCGCTGAGGCAACACCACCCAAGCCAATCATGCTTGATGCAGTAGGAGCAAACGTACCAGCTACTATGCTAGCCGCCGCACCCTTCGTGGTTACACCCAGAAAGTTACGTCTTGATATTTTTTCCATGCCTTCTCTCCGGTTATTAAGTAAAAATATAAGCAACAACCCACCCCTGGGTAGTACGAGGTTGGGGTGGTTATCTCTTGCCCAAATACTTAAGAGGGCGATTTCATCACTATTTTGATGATGATCCTATGGACAGAAGGAGTGTTAGAAAATTCCGCTGAATTTAGAAATATTTAGTGATAATTTTATGCACTGACAGAATAGTCATAATCTAAGGTTAAAGGAGCATGGTCAGAAAAGCGTTCTTCCTTATATATTTCCGCTGACAGCACCTTATCGGCTAGCTTAGGGCTAATCACATGGTAATCAATACGCCAACCGGTATTATTGGCCCAAGCCTGGCCACGATTTGACCACCATGTATATTGCTCGGCTTCTTGGTTGACCACTCTAAAGCCATCAACCATACCCACTTCGTCAAATAAAGTATCCAACCAAGCTCGCTCTTCCGGCAAAAAGCCGGAATTCTTTTGGTTACCACGCCAGTTTTTAATATCGATTTTTTTATGCGCAATATTCCAATCGCCACAAATAATATAATCTCGATCTTCATTACGCATCTCTGCTAGACGCGGCATGAGTCTATCCATGACATCAAACTTGATAGCCTGACGTTCCTCACTAGAAGAACCCGAATGCAAATAAAGCGATGCCACGCTTAATCGACCTATATCAACTTGTAGATAACGTCCTTCAGCATCGACATCAGGCCAACCTAAACCAATCACGACATTATCAGGCTCATGAAGAGAATAAATCGCGACACCGCTGTAGCCTTTTTTCTCTGCATCATGAAAATAACAGCGGTAGCCTTCAGGCGAAAATATCGGATCAGACAGCTGATGCTTTTGCGCCTTGGTTTCTTGAATACATACGACATCGGCCTTCTGCTTTTTCATCCAATCGAAAAAACCTTTACGCGCGGCGGCGCGAATGCCGTTTAAATTGGCGCTAATAATTCTCATAGTGTTTTACCGATCTTTGATTTTTTTGGCAGTTGCTACTGAACAATGAAATTGACTTGGTTGAAATAACCCGTATGCTCAAAATCCGCTGTCATTTCCTTAATTTGTATCGCATGCACACCTGGTTCTAGATGAGTCACTTCATACTCTCCTTCTAGGCCAAGCAATGGCTGAGGATCGCCATTATCGACATAGAGCATGGCGACATTACCTTCTTTTTCTGGGGTAAATGTATAACTTATTGTCACCGAATCTGTCTCAAGCAATTGACCATCATAGATACCTTCTATGGTAATTCTAGGTGCAGGCACTTGGCTGAGATAATCAGTCTCCGCAGCCTGTTCAGGCTCAGTTACTGGGCCACAAGCAATAAT
>CAYUVE010000054.1:0-9820 GCA_964447985.1 uncultured Thiotrichales bacterium | reverse complement strand
GACGCCGAGATTAATCAATATATTCAATCACTCGGTTTATCGCTGGTTTCAAACAGTGACGACCCATTTCAGGCTTACCGCTTTTTCATGGTTGATAACAACACGGTGAATGCCTTTGCGGCACCGGGTGGTTATATTGGGATTCATAGTGGACTGATGTTTGCGACGCGTAACGAAGGTGAACTGGCCTCAGTATTCGCACACGAAATCGCTCATATCACACAACGCCATATCGCCCGCGCTATCGAAGCGCAATCCAAAGCTGCACCTTTAAATACAGCCGCCTTACTTGCTGCGATCTTACTCGGTGCCGCAGGCAATGGACAAGCTGCCAGTGCCGCCGTGGCCACCAGCGTAGCCGGCTCGGCACAACGATCCATTAACTTCACTCGTGCTAACGAAAAGGAAGCTGATCGCACTGGCATTACCATTCTTGCCCGCTCAGGGATTAACCCAAGCGCGATGCCGGACTTTTTCGGTCGTTTAGAACAAGTATCACGAGTCAACCAAAGTGCCTTACCCGAGTTTCTACGCACCCACCCCATTACGCGATCGCGCATAGCTGATTCGCGCGCCAGGGCTGACCAATATGAAGATGCAGGACGCAAAGACAGCGAATATTTTCAATTGATCAAAGCGCGGCTTAGAGTCCTACTTGCTGAGGACAAGCAGGCAGCAGTAAAACAATTTGAATCTGAAGTCGAAAAAGAAGATGCGAACTTAGCGTCTAGATATGGTCTAGCACTAGCCTATAGCGAAAACGGGCAATACCAGAAAGCTCGTGAGTTACTGAAAAAACTACTACAGCAATCGCCTGACGACAAGCACTTCACCAATGCTCTAGCAAGAGTAGAAATGAACGAAGGCAATGACACCTTAGCCGTTAAGCTACTTTCCGAAAATTTTGAGCTCAATCCTCACAATCACGCTGTAACACTAAACTACGCAGAGGCGTTATTGCTAACCAATGAACCTGTAAAAACGCAGCGCTTACTCCAGGAACATATCAGGCGCGGCAATACTCAGTCCGCTACAACATATAAGTTACTGGCTGAGGCACTGGGAAAAACCAACTCAACCATTGAGGCACATGAATCATTAGCCGAATACCACTACTTAAGCGGCGACCGTAATGAAGCCATCAATCAACTTGAAATCGCTATAAAACGCGCCAAGAACAAAGATTCTCTAGCAATACAGCGAATAGAAGCTCGGCTGGAACAACTTCGACCCGAAAAGGATAAAAAAAGTTAGTTTATTGCTCATAAACTAGCTCCCCTCTGCTCTGTGTCGCGCTTGAATAAAATCAGAATGAGGTACATAAAGCAGCTCAGCGACCTTGCGTACTAAATGCTCTTCGTATTTATCTTTATCTTGATCAGCCAGGGCCACTCGCCAAAGCATTTCCACAACCTCGATCTTTTCATGCAAGGAATATTCAGCGTTAATTAGGCTTGTAAATGGATGCAGCGAAGCCGCTGTATCCGCCTCCGCCTCCGCCAATGCCAATAAATCCCTAGCTTCGCTTTCATCTAAATCAAAATGTCTACGTAAGGAAGATAAAATGGACTGCAACTCACTCTCTTCTACTTGGTAATCCGCACGCATTACCTCCACACACAGGGTTGCAGCCGCCAAACGTATTTCATGCGATTTATCCATAGAATCACTTGTTTCAGCCAAGTGTTGTTTAAAAAAACCTTTTACTTTACTTAACATAATTACTCGGTAGACATTGTGAGAAGATAAGCGTATATATTTTATATAGCAATGAAAGTATAAATCAGATTGGCCGATAATTAATCATAATAACGAGTATTCTCGTCAAGGTAAGTTAATGACAATAGACACACCATTGTGTTCACATAGCAATAAACCGCTGACCAAGCCTTTGCTTAACGTACCTAGCATAAAAAACAACATAGTAAATCATGGACAAGGAATTTAGTATTCACATGGAGAATCAATCGCAGCAACCTATTATTATCGATATCGAGGCATCAGGTTTTGGCGCTGGCAGCTATCCCATAGAAGTCGGTGTCGCCATGCCAGATGGTGAGACCGAATGCTATCTGATTAAACCTGAGCATGATTGGGTTCATTGGGAAACAAGCGCCGAAAAAGTTCACCAAATATCGCGTGACACGCTCATTCAGTATGGCACTGAAGCACGCAAAGTCTCTCAGCGCCTAAACTCTTTATTACGTGGTAAAACAGTCTACAGCGATGGCTGGTCAAAAGACGTCTCTTGGCTAGCCAAGCTATTTGAATCAGTTGATAACACGCCTTTGTTTCGCGTAGAGACATTGGCAAAAATACTCAATCAAGTGCAGCTAAATTGTTGGGAAAAAATCAAAGTTGATGTCATAAAAGATCTCGGGCTAAGAAGACACCGAGCCAGTGCCGACGCCCTGATTTTACAACATACGTTTCAGCGCAGCTTAGCCCAGCAAACCTGACCAATAATTCTACAATGTTCAGATTTAACACATTTACGGTTAAAACTAAACTTAATATTCTGAATGTAGTTATTATTATTTCAGGAGTGTTTGGAGTGATAGGTGCTTTTGAAATTGCCAAAGGGGCAAAACTTCACGAACTAAATTTTCTCCATGTTAAATACAACCATGTTTTTTCTAAAAATGTAGACCGCTTTTCATTTGACAACCTTGATGATACGGAAGTTTTAGCACGAAACGTTCGTGATATTCGGCAACAACCTATAGACTGCTTAAAAGTTGCAACATGGTTTGAACGTAGCTTCATGAAACTTATTGGCACTTATGAAGCTATAGTGCTCTGTCAAAAAGATATTGAACTTGGCGACAAAACGCTTATCAATATTGAGCAATTTAATAATCAACGAATAGACAAAGAACAACTAGAAACTGCTTTATTAGACGCCGTCGCAGGTTTCGATGACAACTCTGAGAAATTTGAGCCTTATGTTTCTAAAACCGTTTCACTAGTCTTAAATATGATGATCACGCTCATCGTAATTAAGGCAATATTAGTTGCTTTAATTGGCTATGTATTATCTCGAAGCCTTGGCGATGATTACCAAAAACTTGCTGACACCGAAGCCTCGTTGGCAGAGAGAACCAGCAAACTCGAAGAGAAAAATTCTGCCCTGGAGCAATTTAGCTATCATACTTCACATGATCTAAAATCACCGCTCACATCAATACGCGGCTTGACTCAGTACATCAGCAAAGATATTGAACATGGCAACTTAGAAGAAGCTAAAGCCAATGTTTTCGCTATAGAAAAGTTAGCATTACGCGGCGAAGAGCTCATTCAAGACATTTTAAAAATCACGCGTTCAGACACATTGTCAGAACCCAATAGTGAAATTGACGTTGAAAGACTAGTTGATGGCGTCGTCAAGCGCTTATCTCTTCAGGCCAAAGAAAAAGGTGTATTGATTACAAAGCAATTGAACCATCAAACTAAGCTCTTCTGTCAAGCTAGCCGTATACAACAAGCCTTGGACAATTTGGTTTCTAACAGCATCAAATACAGCGACCCTAAATCAGAACAACCGCGTGTCGAGATAAGTACACAATCTGATGATGGTGAATTGACGATTACCGTCAAAGATAACGGACTGGGAATACCCAAGCACTTACATAGCCAAGTATTCAATATGTTTGCACGTTTTCACAGTCGACAGGCTGAGGGCAGTGGGCTTGGGCTTTATTTAGTCAAAAAACATATCGCACGAATTAATGGTATGATAAGTTTTACCAGCGAGCCTGGTAACACCAGCTTTATACTAAAACTACCAGTAACTTAAGAGGCGGCCAGGTGGAAGTCCCAACACTTGTTATCGATGATAGTGATATTGATCAATATTTAATCAAAAGGCAATTGACGGAAAGCAAATTTGCCAGCCGGGTATTTAGCAAATTTAATGGCCAAGAAGCATTGGAATTTCTTAGCGATTATGCTGCGAACAAAATACAGTATAAAGACGACTACCCACCCTCGGTCATTCTTCTAGATATCAATATGCCGCTGATGAATGGCTTTGAATTTTTAGAGAAATTCAAAAAGCTGAGAGAAGAACATGATTACTGCTCGACATCTATCATCGTGTTTCTAACTTCTTCTAGCGATGAGAAAGACATTAACCAAGCTACCCAGTACGATTTCGTCAAAGGTTATATCCATAAACCTCTTGATATCACACAATTACAAGAATTAGTAAGCAATTAATCTACCTATTACCTTGTTGACGCCACTCGTCATCTAACAGACTCATCGTTACCACCGAATAGTAGCGATTTTCTGCTTTCACCAGGTCTCGGTAACAGCCCTCATATTGAAAGCCGCATTTCTCATAGCAGCGTATCGCTACTTGATTGAAATCTAACACCCCAACGGCAAGCCGGTGTAGCTTAAGTTGAGTAAATGCCAAGGCGACTAACTCATTGACCATAGACATACCAATACCTTGGCCACGAGCGTCCTTGGCACCAACTAGCACCCTAGATATAAAAGCTGATTGATTCTCATGATCAAAACCATCCAGCTCTATATGACCTACTGCCTGCCCACTATTAATCTTAATAGCTTTGAATATTAAACGCTGTGGATTATTGCCCTGAGCTGTCTGCCAATAGTCTTGGCACTGTGCAACATCTAACGGAAACCGAAAAAAACCACCCGACCAACTCAATAACAACTCTCGCGTATCGACCCACTGTAGCAATTGGGGAATATCCTCAGGATCAAAAGTGGCCAGTTTAATCTGTGTCAAAAAATACTCTCAGTTCTAACTCAAAATTTTTCAACAAGCTGAAAATTTAATTATATCACTTTAGGAATATGCAAAGTTTCAAGCAATAATGAAAGCTCCATAGGCCTACCGAAGTAATAGCCCTGGCCATAATCACAATCGCACTGCTTCAGAAACAACAACTGATTTTCCGTCTCCACTCCTTCGGCGACCACCTTTAGGCCGAAATTATGAGCCATTGCGACGATTGTTCTCGCCAACGAAGCATCCTTGCTACAGCTATCGACACCGTTTATAAACGAACGATCAATTTTTAAGGTGTCAACAGGCACCCGTCGCAAATAACTCAGTGCTGAGTAACCTGTACCAAAATCATCTATTGACAGTTTTATCCCCAACTCACGCAATTGTTCAACAATCTCCAAGGAATCAACGTACTCATCTACTAGCAAACTTTCAGTAATTTCTATCTCTAATTGGTTTGGTGCGATGCCAGTTTGACTCAGGGCATCCTGAACCTTTTGCAAAAACTCTTGGTCCCTAAATTGACGACTAGACACGTTAACAGCAATATTTAGCGGGAACCCTGCCTTCGCCAGTGTCTTCCCTGTCTGGCAAGCCGTTCGCAACACCCAATCACCGATATCTACGATTAAGCCTGTTGATTCAGCTATAGAAATAAATCTCTCAGGGCTAACCCGGCCTAACTTTGAATTAGCCCAACGTAGCAGTGCTTCGACACCGATAATAGATTGATCAGCAATGCTGATTAGCGGCTGATAATGTAATTCAAACTCTTCTCTGGATAAAGCATATCGCAGCTCAGTTTCAACTTCTAAGCGCTTAGCAATATTTTCATTCATAGCTGTATCAAAAAACCGAAAACCACTGCCTCCAGCCTCTTTCTCAGCATACAGAGCCGTATCCGCACAAACCATGATGGTTTTGGGATCCAAACCATCACGAGGAAAAATGGAAATCCCTAAACTAATGTCAATAAATATTTCTTTATTTTCTATCTCTATTGGTTGTTTGCAAGCTCTGCACAATCTTTCAGCAACCAGAGCAGCACTGCGCTCTGTGTCGATATTTGGCAATATCACCATGAACTCGTCGCCACCAATACGAGAGATAGTATTATCATCACCCTCACTTCCGACAGAGCGAACTACACTATCAGTATTTCTAAGCGCCGCCGAAAACCTTTCGGCAATCTGCTTTAGAAAATTATCCCCAACCGCATGGCCATAAGTATCATTAATTTTTTTAAAACCATCTACATCAACAAGGACCAGAGCGCCCAAGTTACACTGCCGACTACATAACTTTATCGCTTGCTCTAAACGATCAAAACCTAACAAACGATTAGGAAGACCTGTTAACACATCATAATTAGCACTCTTATATAGGTTACGCTCATTTTGATGTATGATTTTTAAATGTTTGCCTGTGCGCTGCAACATATCATTAAACTCTTGAGCCACATCACCAAGCTCATCATTACCATTTATAGAAACTAAATAATTTTCTGGTTCAATGATATCTTCGCCAGCGCTTTTCATTTTTTGCCGCAAACTGAGGATAGGACTTAGTATGTATCGATACAGCACTACCATAGTAATAAGAGTAACAAAGAGAGTGATAATTAAAACTAGCCACAATATGCGGATAACATAAGCATCTAGAGATCCGCTTAACTCGCTCGCGTCCATCCGCACTTGTAAGTCCGCACCGATTCGAAATTCATTATGCAACCAGAGCGAATCTAAGAATTGCCGACCATCCAGCCCCTCAACAAGGGTATTTTTTTGACTACCGGCGGTTCGCGAAGGATAGCTCCCTTGATCTGCTAGTTTAGAACCATCATGAATATCATAAAGCGCCCAACCTTCAATAAGGTTTTCGCTGATAAGCATATTTAAATATTGAGAAACAACTCGAATATCCGTGCGGCTTTCTTGAGATAGAGGCAATAGAATCGATTTTACTGTCGCCTCAATATGACTTGCTTGATTTGATTGCCAATCTCTAGAGTGCTTTTGATAAGACGGTATAAGAATGATTAATTCAATAATTAATATCGCCAAGAAAACTGCAAACGCTACTTTACGGCATAATCGACAATCAATTAGCTTTTGCATTGAGCCCATGTCACGGACATATATACTCTCCCTATTCACAGTCTAATTATTCCTTTAAATTTCTCGCGTTAGAAAAAAATCGTCAATAATAAGATAAATCAATCACGTACTACCCTATAGAAATTATTTTACCGATCTGTTCTTGCTGGGGTGAGGGCAAAGTATTTACCAAGTCTTCAAATACCATGGGCTTACCAAAATAGTAACCCTGCGCAAAATCACAATCATGCAACTTTAAAAACTCATGATGCTGTTTGTCTTCAACGCCTTCAGCGATAATTTCCAAGCCCAAGTTCTTAGCCATGGCAATAATCGTTCGTGTTAGCGATGCATCTTGCTCTGACTCATTGACACCTGATACGAACGAGCGATCAATTTTTAATGTATTAACCGCAAAGCGTCGGAGATAACTTAACGCAGAATAACCTGTTCCGAAATCATCTATAGAAAAACGCACCCCACGCTCGCGCAAAAGATTAATAATTTCAACAGGCTCTGATTGCTCATCGACCAATAGACTTTCGGTAATCTCAAGCTCCAAGCGATCAGCCGGTAGACCAGACTTCTCAAGTGCTTTTGATACACTTTCAACAAAATGTGCGCCGCGAAATTGGCGTGTCGAAACATTCACTGCTGCGCGTATTGGATACCCCAGCTTATCTAGCTCCATTACTGCACTACAAGCTTGCTCTAACACCCAATCACCAATAGGAATAATTAAACCTGTTCCTTCAGCAACAGGAATAAACTTATCTGGGGCCACTTTTCCAAGTTGCTCATTTTCCCATCTAAGCAAAGCTTCAACCGCAACTAACTGCTGCGTGGCGACATCAACAACAGGCTGATATACCACTTCCAATTCTTGATTGTCCAATGCGTAACGAAGCTGAGACTCAACTTCCATTCGCTCAACCAACTTACTATTCATTTCAGATGAAAAAAAGCGATAGCCATTTCGACCGATATCTTTAACCAGGTATAAAGCCGTATCCGCACACATCATTAACTCTTGCGGCTCGAGCCCATCGCGAGGAAAAATCGAAATTCCGACACTAGCCGTTACAAATACTTCGTGGTGATTGAGATAAAATGGTGTTGCACAGGCTTCGCTCAAACGAGCCGCGACGACAGCAGCATCGTCTTCTTGCCGTATTTGCGGCAATATCACCATAAATTCGTCACCACCAATGCGGGCAACAATATCCTCACTCTTTTCTTCAACTCTATTTTCGACTACATCGCCACTATCTAGATAAGTGACGCTATCTTGTCTACGCAAAGCTCCCGATAAGCGTTGAGCGGTCTGCATGAGCAACTCGTCCCCCATACCATGCCCCATGGTGTCGTTGATCTCCTTGAAATTATCAAGATCAATAAACATCAACGCACCCGAGTTGCCATTACGTTTTGAATTCTCCAATGCAAAACGCAAACGATCCAAACCTAACAAGCGATTAGGAAGGCTCGTAAGCTCATCATAGTTGGCTATCTTGTATAAATTATGCTCGTTTTTCTTCAGGCGCTTTTCTGCTTCCTTACGTTCTTTGATTTCTTCAATCAAGGCGTCCGTGCGCTCTTGCACTCGAATTTCTAGATTGTCTCTAGCAAATTGCAACTCTTTTTCGTTAGCACGAATAGTCCTCATGTTGTCGCCAGTTCGCACCAACATATCGTTAAACGCCGCGATGACATCGCCCAGCTCATCTCCGCGCCGCATTGCGATAGTAAAGTTTTCGGGTTCATCTAGCTCATCACCTGCTTTTTGGAGATTTGTCCGCAAACGCAAGATCGGATTCAGAACTTGCCTATTCAACACCGCCATAGTCACCACGGTAGCAAAAAGACTAATGATGGCAACCAGTCCACCTATTCGCCAAACAAAACTGTTTTGCGCCTCAGATAAACCATCCAAACTTAGTCTTATATAAATATTAAATGGAATATCTGACTGCGCAGATGGCCAAATGAAATCCAATACTTGCTGTCCAGCAACGATACTGGCTCGACTGGTTTTGCCGCCTAAAATTCGCTCGGGTTGGCTACCAGAATAGTGCGTTATATCGCCTGACTCATCAGAACCTAAGCTCCAACCTAGAATAATCTCACTATCGCTAAGCTTATTTAGACATTCAGCGATAGCCGAAGGGTCATTTAGGTCTTTTTGCCCTAAAGACGCGAAAATACCTCTCGCGGCGGAAATAACTTGATCCTGTCTATTTTGTTTCCAGTCTTCGGAATAATTATGGTATGAAGGAATAAGAATAATTGCTTCGGCAAGCACGATAGCAATAAACGTTGCTAGCGCAACCCGCCAGCAAACCCGACAAGATAAAAAACTATGCTGTGCTTCTTTTACTACCTTGGCACCCTGCTTCATTCTTGTTATCCAAGTAACGGTGTCTAGCCAGACTTATGGCAAATAAGTTTTATGTTCTGAATAGATGCCGCTCAAGATATCGTGCCGCTATTAATCCATATCTTTAGCTAAACAATCTCTACGCACTTACATAGATCGATGCATCTCAGATGATATATCGACCGAGCTTCCATACAGATTAGAGGGTTTTAACAAACGATATACTTTTGTGAAAACTAATAGGCGCAGGTGTCACGTGGCAGTCACTCGTGTTGAGCAATGACTAAGAAACAATTGAAGAAATTAGTAAATGGTGGGTCGTATAGGATTCGAACCTATGACCATCGGATTAAAAGTCCGGTGCTCTACCTACTGAGCTAACGACCCCGAGAGAGGTAACGCGCCATTCTACTAAAAATCAGAGGAAAAACAAGGTTTAAGCACGATATCGTGTCGGGTCTTTGACCCCCGCAGCAGCAAAACCCTCAGCCCGCAGACGACACGAATCGCAATGACCACATGCTTGCCCATCCGCATCGGCCTGGTAGCATGACACCGTCTGCGAATAGTCAACGCCCATCT
>CAYUVE010000053.1:7255-12299 GCA_964447985.1 uncultured Thiotrichales bacterium | reverse complement strand
TCTGATCGAAATTACCGACTAAGGCGATAAAATTTCCTTTAGACGGGTAGAGTGCGTGAAGTATAGAAAGCGGGTAGTTTTGACTATTTGGCTCATCACTATAATAGCCAATCATTTCTAAGCTGATCATCCATTCCAACTCGATATTATTATCTACTATGGACTTTGCGTGCTGATAACTGCCCATATGAACACGACCGCCACGTATTTCTTCTTCTAAGGTATACGCCACAAGCTCGACTGGGCAAGCTAAGGTTTCATTGGAAAATAATCTAGCTAACTCCAGCATCCCTGCCACACCGCTGGCGTTATCATCGGCTCCTGGGTGGGCTTTGAATACATCATAGTGCGCGCCGAGTACATAGGTGCCACACTTATTTGATGGTTCACCAAAACGCGCGATGACGTTTTTATGTGTTTCCCCATCAACTTCGAATTCTTGATAACTCACATCTTGGCTAAATCGACTCAATACGCTGTGAATGTATTCGGCACTCGTGTTGAGATTATCAATATCATCAGATCGCGGTGGTAATTCTTCGCTTAAATGGTAAACGTAAGACTTAAGCGTTGCTTGATCTGTTACGGCGGGCAATGACTGCTGTGCACTAATAAATACCGGCTGCACTGTCACAATGACCAAAAATACGATCATCAAGATGAATAATACGAATAAGCTTGCAATGAATTTCAACATTCAGCGTGCTCTATAAACAGCTTGGCCAGATCAGCTGTTATTATTATGGCACACTGAGAGTTAACGATTGTGATAATGGAAATAGCGTGACACAAAAAATCGCCATTTTATTTTTAGTCTGGGTAGTGCTGGCTATTTTATCTTTGCTGATCCCGGTTTTTATTGAACCGACGGGTGATGGTTTCGTAAGAGGCTTTAACCGAATGGTGCCGTTTTTTAGTTTTCAGGCGGCAGCATTTTTATTTTCTATTCTTATTGCGTTTACCACTTATCGCGCGCGCGACACACTGTCTTTAGGTATTCGTCTATTAGGCTATGTACCCTTTGTGTTTGGCTTGCTCGTCATCGCTATGATTATCGGTTTAATTGTTTTTGCTAGCATGGGCTAGGCGGCGATCACTCTGTTACGACCTTTTTGCTTGGCATCGTAAAGCGCTTTGTCGGCAAAGGCGACTAAATCTTCACCGCTGAGTGCACCGCCGGCAAAATTAGCCGTAGTCGATACGCCAGCTGATACAGTAAGGGGAAAAGCTTCACCATCGATAGTCGTAAACCTATGTTTGGCGACGCTTTTTCGAATCCGCTCGGCAACATCATTCGCTACAGTTGCATCAGTACGAATCAGCAAGGCAACAAATTCTTCGCCGCCATAACGTGCTAGGACATCACTGCCACGTAGTTCTGCTCGGGCAAGTTGCGCGACGTGTTTAATGGTTTCATCACCAGTCTGATGACCAAAGCGATCATTAATACCTTTAAAATGATCAATATCGATCATCAAGCAACCTAATGGCTGATGGTTACGTCGTGATAATTCGATTTCTTCTTCAAGACGCTGATCAAAATAACGCCGATTATTTGCACCGGTTAAGGTGTCGGTTAAGCCTAATAATTGAATGCGCTCCATATTGGTCGCATTTTCAAGACAAATAGACACGACGGCAGTGAGATGTTTCAGAAAATCCGTGCGATAACCTCGACTGAAGCGAGATTCATCGAAACTACCGATATTAAAACTACCAATTAATTTGCCCTGACGTGCCAAGGGCAAAAGCATGACACTGGCTGGCTTTTTCTCTTCACTGACAAATAGTGGTTGATACGCACTGGCTTTATAGTGACCCAGCACAGGCGTTAAGGCTAAGGGTGGGTAGAGCGATTGAAGAGTACTATCATTATCGACAAACCGGAGTCTCGGATGGTTTAATAGCTCTTCATTTCCCTCGAGAATACGTCGTAGTTCGTATTCTTCGTCAATCAATACTAGGCTGACCATATCCCAATCAAATTGAGACCGGTCTGGGTAAAGCATAGTACGAATCAACTCGTGCAGTGAGCGTAAACCTATCAGCTTGAGTTCCAGCGCCTGAAAGCGACGCATCTTGTGTTCATTTTTTCGCGCTTCCGCCAACAAATGATCAAGCCGCGCACGCAGCTCGTCAGGTGTGGCATTAGATGGTCTACCATGCCGTGTCGCCCATACGCCCATTAGCGTAACCTGCAATAAATTATTGACCTTACTATACTGTCTTTTAGCATCTTTGCACTCTTACACGAATAGTCAGTCGTCAAGACACTGATTTGGAGGAACCATGCCACACGCTCAATCTGCGATCATTGCGCCTACTGGCCGATATGGCTGTTTTATCTCATTCAAGCTGAACGATAACCCTACCGCTTTAGCGACAGTACGCGCCACGGCACATCGATTAGCATCCATGGTAGCGAGCATTAATAGCCAATACAGTGACCATGATCTCGTTGCGAGCATCGCTTTTGGCAACAAGCTTTGCCATCAACTCTTTAAAACACTGCCTAAGCAAATAAAACCATTTACGTCACTTGGACATGGCCACAACTCTGCGCCAGCAAGTGATGCAGACTTATTTTTTCACTGTCATGCTAACTCGCATGATATCAATTTTTTACTTTGCCAAAATCTTTTAGCCGCACTGGCTGATAGTGTTCGTGTCATAGACGAAACTTCTGGTTTTTTGTTCCTCGATGAACGCGACTTAACAGGGTTTATCGATGGCACAGAAACACCTAAAGAAGAACAAGAGCGCCGTGAGGTCGCACTAATCAGTGATGAGGACGAGGCTTTTAGTAACGGTAGCTACGTGTTGGCCATGCGTTTTATTCATGATTTAGAAAAATGGCTATCATTGGATGATAAAGCACAAGAAAAAGTGATTGGACGCACTAAAGAAGACAGCATCGAACTTGACGAGGAGGCACTACCCGACAATGCACATATCAGTCGTGTGGTTATCGAGGAAGATGGCGAGGAACTAGAGATTGTTCGTCACAGCATGCCTTACGGTCAGGCTTCAGGGGATAAGGGGCTTTTTTTCTTAGCTTATAGTAAACGCTTAGATATTTACGAAAAAATGCTAGCTCATATGTACGGAAGTTCTGATGATGGCATCCAGGATCATCTCATGGAATTTTCACAGGCGGTAAGCGGCGCTTATTTTTTTGCGCCTTCACAGTCTTTATTAGATAGCTGGAATAGTTAACTGTCGATATCAATATTGGCCACGTCACTGAGAAAAATGTTTAAACTGCTAGGCGCTTTTATACTCAGTACAATTTTTTCTTCACTAATTCGACAAAACAGTATTTCTATCGGGCCGTCCTGAAAGAAACTACCTGTTAATTCACTCAAACAATTACCATCAATCATTAATGTTTGGCCACTTTTAGCCTGCAAAGAAAATATTTCCATCAGCTAATAACTACTCCTTAAATATTATCGTTAGGAATTCCGTTAGATTTTTTAATAAATTTTTACTACACTATCTTTCATCACAATAATAATTTGTGTAATAATTAATTGTGAGATAAACATTGATACATCAGGGCGCAATTAGCCCATAATGTAGTAAATACTATAAATATCAATAATATAGCTAATAGACAGCTTACATAAAAAAACAAATGATGTCAAGTTGCCACTATAGAAAATTCCTGCCCATAACCTCTATGCTTCGCCTATGAGTAATGGAACTAAGCGCTACCCATCAGAATTAGCGCCTAAATTCGTGCTGCGCTTTCCACAAGGAATGCGAGAGGAAATTCGTGACATCGCAGCCAATAACCATCGCAGCATGACTGCTGAAATTATTGCTCGATTGGAGAAAACGCTACTTAGCGAGCGCGCTGTATCTAATAAAGGTGCCGGTGTTGGCGAAGCCGCGGTAGAGCCTTATCTTAATGAGCTTAGCAACTATGAGCAGGAACTCGTTGCTGTATTTCGCCAACTTCCAGAAAATAAACGCAACGCATTACTGGCTTTACTTAGCTAGGTTTCCTTGGTTTAGCATTCTATTTCCAGTTAATTTCACTGGCTGTCGTCTCACCGACGATAACTGACTTCAACCCTCGCGGCATGACCGCTTTACTTTCGCTAAGCGCGACACGACCTGCCATAATTTCCGCCTTGGCTTGTGGATGTAAAGGTGCACGATTGGGATCTGCATAACCAATGGGGAAAACAGGCCGGTTAGTAGCCAAATCATATTTATCCGTCGCACCAACGGTGTGCAGCATTTCGTGCGCGATGACAATATTATTTTGCGCAGCCATTCGCTTACCGGCATAAGCATTGACGACACCAATTAAGCCCTTTTCTAAGCCTAGCGAATGGGCTAGCTGTTTTTGCTTGGACGGATCGTGATACAAAACAAACATCTGAATATCAGGTGATGGCCCTTCATAATTATTGTGAGTCAATGCCCAATAACGCATTTTAAGACTCCACCAAGCCACCAAAAAAGGATTACGGCTCTCGGGAGGTGTCGGTGGAAGCGCTTCCAGTTGCGGCGCTAACTTTATCGTTAAGGGCTGATCGATGGATACACCGTAAAGCTTGGCTTCGCGTTTTAGAAAGCGTTCTATGGGATCAAACCGAGACTCTGATAAGCTTTGTATATAGGAGTCAGAAACTTTGCTGCCATCAGCATTAATCGGGTAGACCACCATCCAAAGCGGCGAATCCCAGTCGGTAGTACGAATTTTCGTTTGCCAGGTGGTCAATGCTACGACCAGCAAGATAATCAGTAGCACTGAAATCCGTAGTTGGCGAAACATGATATTGAGTGTCCTATACGCTAATGCATCGTTACCTATGTCGGCGCCACGCTGGGATTCCTGACTAATTAGCGATACTAAAACGGAGCCTGACGTGTTTCTAGCAAAAAAAATACTAGGTAGTCTATTAAAACCCCTACCACTAAGTCTGTTAATTGCCTTAATAGGCTGCTACTTGCTCTGGTTTAGTCATCGACGAAAGCTAGGAAGTATTGCTATCGGTATCTCTCTACTGCTTGCCATTGGTTTTTCAAC
>CAYUVE010000053.1:0-7155 GCA_964447985.1 uncultured Thiotrichales bacterium | reverse complement strand
ATGATTATCGAAAATAAAACTCGAGACACGGCTGAACAAGCAAGCGCTATCAGTAAGCTGCTTGGCAAACAACCTTTTCTGCTTGTCACATCAGCGGTACATATGCCACGCAGTATGTTGTTGATGGAGCAATATGATTTAAACCCTATTGCCGCGCCGACGGACTACCGTGTCAGCGAGACGAACTGGTCTGACCCCTACACTTATCTGCCTAGTGCAAGATATCTCAGCAGGTCAGAAAGCGCCATTCATGAATATCTGGGACAATGGTGGGCTATTATCAAATCAAAAATTCGTAGTTAACAAATGAATGTAAAACGCATGATTATAGGCTGTGGCTATGTCGGCTATCGGCTAGCCCAAGCTGAACAGGCCCAAGGCTATGAAGTGGAAGCCTTTGTCACCAGCAAAGAAAAAAGTCAGCAACTTCGAGCAAAAGGTTTAGCCTGTTCCGTACTTAACCTCGATCAAGTCGATAATGAAAACACGTTAAATTCTAATAATGCTGTGATTCACTATCATGTACCGCCGCCTAGCCAGGGCAGCGAAGATCTTCGCATGCGCCATTTCATTCAATTGCTAGACCGCAGTGCAACACCGAAACGTATTGTCTTAATCAGTACCACTGGCGTCTATGGCAATACTCATGGCGAATGGGTCAATGAAGATAGTCCTACACATCCTGGAACTGATCGTGCAAAACGACGACTCGATGCCGAACAAACACTTAGCAAGTGGTGTGACGAGAAACAAATAGAACTAGTTATATTAAGAGTGCCCGGCATCTATGGACCCGGCAGAACGCCAGAAGCGCGACTAAACAAACCGGTAATTAACAAAGCCGAAGCGCCTTATAGCAATCGTATTCATGTCGACGATTTAGTCGCGGCTTGTATACGAGCAGCGACAATACCCGAGCCTTTACGCATCTATAACACCGTTGATGACCAACCTTCGACGATGACAGACTATTTTAATGCGGTTGCCGATCACGCTGGGATGGCGAGACCGACAACCATCACTATGGCCGAAGCGCAGGCCTGTATGTCACCGGCAATGCTCTCGTATCTGGGTGAATCGCGTCGTATTGGTAACCAACTTATGCGCGAACACTTGGGCGTCAAACTACGCTACCCTAATCTTCGTGCAGGACTAGCACATTGCTTTCAAACCAAGACTCATTCTGGAGAAAACAACCATTAAAGCTTTGCGGCATCGCTTATATCAGTTTATCCAGCGCCAATATACTGATCTCGCTAGCGGCGAAGCTCTTTGGCAAATATCATTATTAGGCCTAGCCACTGGCTTGGTTTCTGGCTTAGTGATTGTCGGTTTTCGTTTTGCTATTGAAAGCACCCAGGCTTCATTTCTTAGTGGCGACTATGAAAACTATGAATCGCTTTCCTATATTTGGCGATTTCTATTACCGCTACTCGGCGGTGTTCTAATTGGCATTATTTTTCATTGGTTCTCAAAAGACCAATCAGGTGTTGGGGTTGTCCATGTTTCGGAGCGGCTAGGCTACCATCAAGGCCGCATGCCTATTCGCAATACCTTGCTGCAAATTTTCGGTGCCGGAATTAGTTTAATCAGCGGTCAATCGGTAGGGCGAGAAGGGCCAAGTATTCATCTGGGTGCTTCCAGCGCCAGCATACTCGGGCAGTGGGTTCGCCTACCAAACAATAGCATTCGTGTTTTGGTTGGTTGCGGTGCAGCGGCCGCCATTGCCGCATCGTTTAATACGCCTTTGGCGGGCGTTATCTTCGCCATGGAAGTCATCTTAATGGAATACACCATCGCCAGTTTTATGCCCATCATTTTGGCCGCCGTAAGCGCGACGGTACTGACACGTATTTTTTATGGTGATAGCCCTGCCTTTACCATACCACCAATAAGCATGGAGTCGGCCTGGGAGCTACCCTATGTGCTGGTGCTAGGCATTTTAATTGGCGCACTCGCTGCGCTCTTTGTTCATCTCGCCGGAGAGATTTCATCGCGTTATGGCCAGACGTCGGTCTTGAAAAGAATGACTGTCGCCGGCGCATTAATGGGATTATTAGCCATAATCGCACCGCAGGTTATGAGTATTGGCTACGATACTGTTAACGCCGCATTGCTTGGCGAAATCGCCATCGGACTGCTGCTTATTATCGTATTCGCTAAGCTTCTAGCCTCAGCGCTAGCTGTAGGACTTGGTGTGCCGGCAGGGTTTATTGGGCCAACACTGGTTATTGGTGCGACAGCGGGTGCTGCTCTGGGTCTCATTGCACAAATGCTGTTTCCTGATTCCATTTTCAGCAGCGGCTTCTACGCCATGCTGGGTATGGCAGCAATGATGGCAGCAACACTGCAAGCACCCTTATCTGCTCTAACTGCGATGGTCGAGTTAACCGCCAACCCTCAAATTATCTTGCCTGGCATGCTAGCCGTTATTGCCTCTGGTCTGACCAGTCGTGAGCTATTTGGCAAAGCATCATTAATTCTAACTCTGCTGCAGACTCGTGGTCTGGATTATCGTAATAATCCTGTCGCGCAGTCCTTGCGTCGTATTGGGGTCACCAGCGTAATGGATAGAAGCTTTATAGAAATCAAAAACGACATAGATAGCCTAAGGGCGCGTGAGCTTTTACAAAATAATCCGCAGTGGCTGGTGGTGCTTGAAGACAATGTCGATCAGCAATTTGTGTTACGCGCCGCAGAACTCGCACGCTACATCGAGCAGAACGATAACGAGACGATTCAGCTTAGCGATATTCCCGCAGAACGTAAGCAATGGGCCACAATAGAACCACAGTCCACTCTGCAAGAAGCACTAGATACATTAAATTCGACGACGGCGGAAACCTTAGTCGTAATGCGCAAGCGGCCTTTTGCCTCTGATCAAGTCTATGGTGTCCTCAACCGTGATACGATCGAGGCCAACTATGAGCTACGCCCTCGTTATGCTGCAAACACCTCCAAACCATCGGGAGACTAAATCATGGAATGGGTGAAAGCCTTTCATATTATCTTTATGGTGACTTGGTTCGCCGGGCTGTTCTATCTGCCACGCCCTCGTTATGCTGCAAACACCTCCAAACCATCGGGAGACTAAATCATGGAATGGGTGAAAGCCTTTCATATTATCTTTATGGTGACTTGGTTCGCCGGGCTGTTCTATCTGCCACGCCTGTACGTCTACCACGCTATGTCTGATGATGAAATTAGTCTCGAGCGTTTCAAGGTCATGGAACGTAAGCTTTATTTTGGCATCATGACGCCTGGCATGGTGCTCACTTTGCTGTCTGGCCTATGGCTGCTCAGCACAGTCTGGTCGACGTATTCTGCTGATCTCTGGCTATACCTCAAGCTGTTTTTAGTTGTCGTCTTGATCGGATACCATTTTTATTGCGGTAAGTTATATAAAGCTTTCAAAAACGATGAAAATCAGCATGGCCATGTATTTTATCGCTGGCTGAACGAAATGCCCGTGCTCGGTTTAATCGCGATTATCATCTTCGTCGTCGTCAAACCGTTTTGATTGCCATGCACGATATCAGGGCCAAAAAACGTCAAAATTTCGTCTAAAACCTAGATTTTGTAAGGGACTTATACACACCTGCAGAAAACGAATTTTTTTTCAAGCCCTTTTTGCAAAAAAACGACATCGAAATTCATATAATCTATAACTAATTGATTTATAAAGTGTTTATATATCGGTCATTTTGTAACCAATTTGTAATATTGCCTATAAAACACGCTGTTTTTTCTTGTGATAGTAAACTATCCACACACTTATCCACAGTTTTTGTGGATAACACCAACGAACAAACACTTAGCGAAAAAAACAATCATTTACGTTAACTTTTGAAGTAATCACTATAATTTTTACTCATGGCATCTACTGCATCGCACATTATTCTTCACGTCGCTGTCGCCTGCCCGCTTTATCGATTATTTGATTACTTGCCACCCAAAAATCTTGATGTAACGACCTTAATACCTGGCATGCGAGTCGAGGTTCCTTTTGCGCGCAGCAAACGATTTGGCGTCTTAGTCGCAAGCTCAAATAAAAGCGATCTACCACTATCAAAACTGAAACGTGCACTAAGCTGCCATACAGAAAATATCGTTCCGGCGGAGTTATTGGATTTATGTCGTTGGGCAGCCGATTACTACCATCATCCACTTGGTGAAGTCTTCGCAACAGCCTTACCAACATTGCTACAACGCGGAAGTAGTGCACCCGCAAGCAAATACAGCCATTGGGTTTTAACAGAACTCGGTCAGCACTCAAACATGGCTTTATTGTCCCGTGCACCCAAACAACAAGCTCTAGCGGAAAAGTTTCGCCAAACTCCTAGCCAGGGTTTAAACCGTGACCAATTACAAGGCTGTGATTTTGATTGGCGTGCCGCATTAAAAGGTTTGATTGATAAACAATGGGTGACTCCCTGCGACAACACAGTTTCACCTTTGGCGCATGAGGCATCTCGCAACATCAAACTCAATGACCATCAAAACCAAGCCGTCAAACAAATCAAACAATCGCAACAACAATTTCAGTGCACCTTACTTGAAGGCGTGACGGGTAGCGGTAAAACCGAAGTCTATTTCGAAGCCATCTCGTCCGCCCTAGCGCAAAATAAACAATGTCTATTGCTCGTTCCCGAAATTGGCTTAACGCCCCAGCTCAGCCAACGCTTAGCCCAACGCTTTGGTCAAACCTATCAAACTTATCACTCAGGCCTGAGTGATGGCGAAAGAGCGCGCACCTGGCAAGCCGCAGCCAATGGTGACATTAATATCATCGTCGGCACACGCTCGGCGATATTCCTGCCCTTAGCAAATCCTGGCTTGTTTATAATCGACGAAGAACACGACCTATCTTATAAACAACAAGATAGCTTTCGTTACCACGCACGGGATATCGCTATTCGACGTGCACAACAACTCAACATTCCCATTGTTCTAGGCTCAGCCACACCTTCATTAGAATCACGCGAAAACGCAAGCAAAGGCCGCTACCAATGGCTTTCCCTTCCTGAGCGTGGCGGTAAAGCCATCCCACCGACCGTTGGGCTGATCGATATGCGTCGCCAAGCGCTTAACGGGGCTCTATCACCCAAACTCATTAGCCACATGAACGCTATCCTCGAAAAAGGCGAGCAAGTCTTACTCTTCGTTAATCGTCGTGGCTATGCACCCGCATTGCTCTGTCACGACTGCGGCTGGATCGCGAAATGCCACCGCTGCGATGCCAATATGACCCTACATCAGGCGACTAACTCTCTGCGCTGTCACCACTGTGGTTCGCAACGTCGCCTAGATAAACATTGTGGAGATTGCCAAAGCGAAGACCTGACCACCGTTGGTTTCGGTACTGAACAGATCGAAGATAGCTTAAAAACGATATTCCCCTACCAACGCGTGATTCGTATCGACCGTGACACCACCGCAAAAAAAGGCAGTATGGATGCGCTGCTGAATAAAATTGAAGAAGGGCAGGGCGATATTCTGGTCGGCACACAAATGATTGCCAAAGGTCATCATCTGCCCAATGTCACGCTGGCTGCAATTCTTAATGCTGATCAAGGTTTATTTGCGACAGACTTTCGCGCCCTAGAACATCTCGCTCAACTAGTTATTCAAGTCATCGGCCGCGCGGGCCGTGGTGAAAAGCCCGGGCATGTATTCATACAAACCCATTACCCCGAACACCCCTTGCTACAAACATTGATTAGCGAAGGTTACCGGAGCTTTAGTGACAGGCTAAGTGAAGAACGTCGCAGTGCAGCACTACCCCCATATAGCTATATGGCGCTATTGCGTGCCGAAGCCGTTGATGAATCTTCACCTTTAAATTTTTTAAATACCGCCAAAGAACATGCTGAAATGATGCTAGGTGACAACCCACAGCAACTCTATTTGCTTGGCCCTATACCCGCACCCATGACAAAACGTGCAGGGCGTTTTCGTGCACAACTACTGATTCAAGCTTCAAGTCGCTCTAGCTTGCATACGCTTTTGTATCCTTGGATCAGGCAGCTTGATGAATTAAAACTCGCGAGGAAGGTGCGTTGGTCGATTGATGTTGATCCTATGGATATGAATTAGACCTAAGTAAGCCTGGTGATAAATTTCTTAATAAGTTATTGATTTTATTTATATATTTATCGTATCACTACGTTTTTTCTATAAATGCAAATATGCAGCAGATGATCACTTTACCTTTAAGAAGATATTATTTATCCTTTAAGAAAGCTAAATTTCTTAAAGGACGATTCCGTGAATAATAAACAGCGAGGCGAAAAAATACGGCAACAAATTCTCGCTGATATCAGTTATCGATGACGGCGAGGGAATTTTTAAGCGGATAAAAAGGTTATGTCAATTGAATGACGAAAAAGAAGCCGTATTCGAACTCTCTAAAGGCAGGCTGACAACTGACCCAGATAACCATACGGGGAAGGTATTTTCTTTACGTCTCGCGTATTTGATATCTTCGATATCGATTCAAAAGGTATACAGTTTACTCATAACAACGAGTTTGATTTTGACTTGGTGGATAACTCAACCACTTTTACGACTGGTTTTGGTACCTTCGTATACATGAGTTTAAAACGAGACACAAAGCGAACAATCGAAAAAGTATTTGATGAGTTTAGTTCCGGCCCAGATGATTACTTGTTTAATAAGACTATCATTCCTGTCCGTCTAGCCCAATATGAGAATGAAAAACTGGTTTCCAGGTCTCAGGCAAAGCGCCTACTAACGAGAGTCGAAAAGTTTCAAAATGTAGTTTTAGACTTTGAGGGTGTCAGCTCAATAGGACAAGCTTTTGCCGATGAAATTTTCCGCGTCTACCCTCAGACACATACGAAAATCAATTTGGTTCCTATCAATATGGAAGAAAATGTTAAGAAAATGATTACTAGAACGGAATCTACTATCCTTCAATTAAATCCAGTTAAAGTTAAAACAACGTAAAAAATCTTTCTCGACAGCTACAGAAACCAGATCATTATTTTAACCCGGACTACTGATCCCAAATTTTCATTACTCTTCATCCAAACCGCTTATTCCGTCATAATACGCGGCAATAATCTTTCGGAATTCCCACTTTCAATGAAACAAGCATTACAAGCACTGCTATCCAGTGCGCTAGAACACGTC
>CAYUVE010000052.1:0-12365 GCA_964447985.1 uncultured Thiotrichales bacterium | reverse complement strand
GCTATTACAAATGCTTGGTAAAGAGCCTGACTATAAATGGCAAAAGATGGCGAAGCGTTTAGTTCCACTACTGATATTGGTGCTCGGTGTTTTCCTTGTTAGCCTTTTTCAGCTTGCTAATACATTACCATTAGTTGGCCACATTCCCAGTTTTTTCCCACAACTGGTGATTCCATCAATAGACTTTTCTCTATGGAAATTATTGCTGCCCTCTGCATTAGCCATAGCATTTGTAGCTTATATTGAAAGTCTATCCGTCGCTCGCGTACTCGCCTCCAGGCGACAAGAGCGTATTGATGCCAACCGAGAATTACTTGCCTTAGGTGCAGCAAATATTACGGCAGGCTTTTCAGGGGCAATGCCTGTTGCAGGAGGTTTCAGCCGATCCATGGTGAATTATAGCAGTGGTGCAAAAACTCAGAGAGCCACACTAGTTACGGTTTTAGTCATTATATTAGCCTGCACATTTGCACAAACGTTTATAGAAAAAATACCACTGGTTGCATTGGCAGCAATCATTATCGTTGCCGTATTTCCATTAATCGACATTAAAACATTCGAACATACCTGGCAATATGATAAGGCTGAGGCAGCAGTGATTGCTGTTACTTTTAGTAGCGTATTGTTGATTGGCTTAGAGTTTGGTTTGTTACTAGGTGTATTAAGCGCATTTATTTTGCACTTCAAACGCTCACTTAAACCTCATATCGCTGAACTAGGCCAATTGAATGACCGACCTGAATATCGCAACGTGTTGCGTTATGAAACTCGCTGTGATGAAGATACTTTAATACTTCGAATTGATGAGGTGTTGTATTTCGCTAACATCACACTTATCGAGGATCTTATCAATGACTTACTTAAAACGCGCCAAGGGGTTCGTCATCTTATCTTAGCCTGTAATGCCGTAAACCATATCGATAGCCATGCGCTGGATTCCTTACTACACATGGTAAAACGATTATCAGAAAACGACATTGATGTTCATTTCTCAGAAGTTAAAGGACCGATCAAAGATCGCTTAAACCGTGTTGGCTTTGAGCAGCAACTTGCATCGAAATATTTCTTTTTTACCACCCAAGATGCGGTGAACTATATCCGCGAACATAAAAGTAACTCTAAGGAGGAAGCACATCATGGCCAAAAAATCTCATGATATCGTCGTAGTCGGCGGTGGCGCAGCGGGTATTACCGTCGCGGCAATACTGAAACGTAAAGACGCCTCACTTAATGTTGCTGTCATCGAACCTAGCGATACACATTATTATCAGCCCGCGTTGACTCTAGTTGGTGGTGGCGCTTTTGATATTGCGAAAGTTCATCGAACTGAAGCCAGTGTGATGCCAAAGGGTGTTGAATGGATAAAAGACTATGCAGCAGCGTTTGACCCTGAAAATAACGAAGTTATTTTACAATCAGGCGATGTGCTTAGCTATGAGCAACTGGTCGTCTGTCCAGGCTTGCGTTTAGACTGGAACAAGATCGAAGGCCTCGAGGATACTATTGGTGAAAATGGTGTTTGCAGTAACTACCTACCCCAATACGCAAGTTATACTTGGGAATGCGTTAAAAAGCTCCAAATTGGCGATGTGGCATTATTTACACAACCACAAATGCCTATTAAGTGTGCTGGTGCACCACAGAAGATCGCTTATCTCACTGCCGATAGATTAAAACAACGGGGTTTGCTGAATGACGTAACGCTACGTTTTTTTACCCCTTTGGCTGCTATGTTCGGTGTGCCATATTTTTCAAAAGAGTTAGACAAAGTGGTCAAACGCTATGGTATTGACCCTAATTTTAAACACGAGCTTATAGGGATTGATGGCAAGAACAAAGTCGCGCGTTTTCAAACAACAGATAATGATGACAAACGTGAAATAGAAGTCAGCTTTGATATGATTCATGTCACACCACCACAAAGTGCGCCGCAATTTATTCAAGATAGCCCGCTTGCGAACGATGCGGGTTGGGTAGACGTGAACCAACATACCCTGCAACATCAACGTTTTAATAATATTTTTAGTTTAGGCGATATCGCTTCTACACCCAATGCTAAAACGGCGGCCGCTGTGCGCAAACAAGCCCCAGTTGTGGTCAATAATCTTATGGCATTGCGAGCAAGTGGCTCACTATTATCAGAGTATGACGGTTATGGCTCATGCCCATTAACGACTGCCCTTGATAAAGTTATTTTGGCCGAGTTTACCTATGGCGGAAAAGTCACACCAACCTTACCACTTGAGCCTTCTAAAGAGCGTTATTCTATGTGGTTGCTTAAAAAATATGGTCTACCCATTATGTATTGGGGCTATATGCTCAAGGGAATGACTTGGGATATGCATCATGACACCCATTATCCCAAAAAAATAGAACAGCGCTTAGCGCACGGTACAAAATAGAGGATAAGTAATGAAACAGCATCAAGGTCATTGGCTCAATCTGCCAAGCCTAGGCTTATCAATACGAGTATTGTTTAGCGGCTATTTATTGGCTATCAGTCTTGGTTTACTTCTCGCGGGTGTACAGATTCTATTGACACACGGAATGGCAGATGGAGAGTTTGGTTTATCTATCGATGATATTGTTTACAGTTACTACGGTGACCGTAACAATAGCCGTTTGGAAAATGCCTTAAACGGGGCGATGAAAAACAAAGCACCTGAACCAGTAAGACTTGAAATAATTAACTGGGCCAGAGATGGTGCGCCCAAAGCCGATTGGGATCGGCAATTCAAAAATGTATTCGCTCAACATTGCACGTCTTGTCATGGTGCTTTATCCGGTATTCCAGATTTTAATGATTATGCTCAAATTGAGAAGGTAGCAAGCACTGATAATGGTGAAGGTATCGATACCTTAACCCGTGTTTCTCATATTCATCTTTTTGGTATCGCCTTTATTTTCTTTTTTGTCGGGTTCATTTTTAGTATGGCAGTAGGTTTACCACGTTGGCTTAAGGAAGTAGTAATAGCTATGCCCTTCGCATTTCTTATTATTGATGTATTATCGTGGTGGCTAACAAGCTTGCATCCAGGTTTTGCTTGGCTGACTATGGTCAGTGGTATCGGCTATGGCTTAGCAGCATTTTTCATGTTAGCGACGTCGATGTATCAAATGTGGTTTATGCCTCCGACCGGAGAAACTTATATTAATGAATGGCGCTATAACTAAGCGGCCATATCTATTTTCTCACGGCCGTGAGGCTCTGAAAAATCAATTTCGGGGCCGACCGGAACAATCAAAGTTGGGTTAACGGTTTCATGGCTGCCATAATAATGGTGCTTGATATGAAACATGTTCACTGTTTCAGCGACGCCAGGATGTTGATACAGATCTCTTAAATAAGCCCATAAACTTGGATAGTCTCGAATTTGGCGAATATTACATTTAAAATGACCATAATAAACAGCATCAAATCGGACAAGTGTCGTAAACAAACGCCAATCTGCTTCAGTTAATCGATCACCGAGCAAATAGCGTTGAGACGATAGTTTTTCTTCGAGCCAATTTAGTGTATCAAATAACGGGTAGACAGCTTCTTCATAAGCGGCTTGTGTAGTTGCAAAGCCGCATTTATAGACACCATTATTGATGGTATCGTAAATACGCTGATTAATTGCATCGATCTCTTCGTGCAAATCTTCAGGATAATAATCCCCTGCCTTCGCTCCGATACCATCAAATGCACTATTAAACATGCGAATAATTTCTGACGACTCGTTAGACACAATAGTTTGTTCGTGTTTATCCCATAAAACCGGAACTGTCACTCTACCGCTATAATGAGGGTCAGCTTTGGTATAAAGCTCGTGGTAATAATGCGCGTTATTGATTGGATCTGGAATAACACCATCAGTTTCTTCAAAAGTCCAACCTTGGGTGCCCATAAACCAATTGACAACGGATACTGATACCAACTCTTCCAAACCTTTTAATTTGCGAAAAATCAAGGTGCGATGTGCCCACGGGCAGGCATAGGACACATAAAGATGATAACGCCCTGCTTCAGCTTTAAACCCATCAGAGCCAGATGGGCCTGCAGCACCATCTGCTGTGACCCAGTTTCGAAACTGCGCTTTTGAGCGAACAAACTTACCTTGGTTTTCTTTAGTGTTGTACCAAACATCTTGCCATTGACCATCGACGAGCAAACCCATAATGACTTTCTACTCCGTATATATAGTGATTAAGAAACTAGAATTGACCTGATGAATAATCTTTAAATGCCTGTCTTAATTCAGCATCAGTATTCATAACAAAAGGTCCGCGCCGTGCAACAGGCTCATTCAGCGGTTTGCCGGCTATCAAAACAAAACGCGACTGTGGCGGATCGGAAATAATTTGTATACGACTACCTTGGCTCAGTACGGCGAGTTCGCCCTTTGCCACAAGGCTGTCGTCAGTATTTCGCTCGCCTAAAACCGTCACGCTACCTGTCAAAACATAGATAAAGGCATTATGTGAATGAGGTAATGGTTCAATAAAACTGCCATTACCTTTTAAGGTAACGTCAAAATAAAGTGGCTCAACCGCGCGACCTCTAACGGGACCTTCTGTTCCTTGACTGGTAACGCCAGCAATAACTCTAACTTCACTGTCATTATTACGCTGTTCAATCGGTATCATTTTAGAGGAATATTCATGATACTCAGGTTCGGCCATCTTTTTATGCGAAGGCAAGTTCACCCAAAGTTGAAGACCCGACATCAAACCGTCTTCTTGTTCAGGCATTTCTGAATGAACAATACCTTTGGCTGCGGTCATCCATTGCACACCGCCATTCTCAATAACACCTTCATGACCTGCACTATCTTTATGGCGCATACGGCCTTCCAACATATAGGTCACCGTTTCAAAGCCACGATGCGGATGCGGCGGAAACCCGGCAATATAATCATCAGGCTTATCTGACTCGAAACGGTCAAGTAATAAGAACGGATCTAATAAGTCGAGTTCATAATGACCAATTAGGCGAGTAAGGCTTACACCTGCGCCATCCGAAGTCGGGACACCGCGAACCAGCCGAAGAACCGACCGGTCGCAGTGCATTGTTTCATTATGTACTTCGTTGCTCATACTACTTCCCACAAATAATTCTTATGCTGTTGTTGCAAGATTATCTGGTGTACTGCGTTGGCGATTATCAATCGACAGAATTCCAGGCCCATTGGCAACTAAAAACAACAAACCTCCAGCAATGGCAATATTTTTCATAAATAAGATTTGCTGCATTTGCTCAGCGAAATTTGTATGGAAAAACAAAGCTGCAAGAATGGTGAAACCGGCTAGTAAAAATGCGGCAATCCGTGTTTTAAAACCAATCAAAACCAATATACCGAAACCTAGCTCAGTCAAGATGACTGCGGGCAATAACGCACCTGGCACGCCCTGGGATTCCATATAGCCAACTGTACCAGCGTAACCCGTAATTTTTGTAATACCGGCCATGATAAAAATAAACGAAATAAAAAGCCGGCCAATGGGAGCTGCATATTGTGTTAATGCGTTCATTACTCTACCTCCTTAAGAATGAATTTTTCTGTACTACGCGGTGCAGTCTATGCCTGTTGCGTTCAGCAATAAACACTAGAATGTCGAAAGTATTATTCGTAAAATGGCAACAATCGCCCTGAGACTTCAACTGAGGGCTGGAACGGGAGCGTAAGCATGAGCGTCTTCGAAGAAATGGAGACCTTTGTAAAAGTCGTCGATGCTGGCAGCATTACCGGCGCGGCAGACCGCCTCGATACCGCCAAATCAGCGGTAAGTCGGCGTCTTAGCGAACTAGAATCGCGCCTAGGTGTTCAACTCATCAAACGTTCAACCCGGCGCATGAGCCTAACCGATACAGGCAAAAGCTATTACGAACAATGCGTCCGTATCCTCGCAGATGTTGAAGAAACCGAAGCCGCCGTCACTACCGAAAGTGCTGCTCTAAAAGGGATTTTACGTATTAGTACCCCCTTGAGTTTTGGTGTGCTGCATTTAAGTTCAGCTATAGCGGACTTTATGATGGAGCATCCTGATCTCACTCTGGATGTCCATCTCAGTGATGCGCAAGTGAATTTAGTCGACGAGGGTTTTGATATTGCCATTCGCATCGCCAACTTAGGTGATTCCTCCTTGATTGCTCGACGGCTAACCACCATGAGTATGATTGCTTGTGCTAGCCCAGACTATTTAAAAAAACATGGAACACCGAACACCCCTGAAGAAATGGCTGAGCACCCTTTTCTCCATTACGGCAATCGCTCAGACAGTATTTGGACCTATATCGACCCGAATGGTAAAGAAGGACGAGTTCGATTCAATCGAGTGCTGTCGGCAAATAACGGTAGCTTCCTAAAAGAAATCGGTAAATCAAGTGTGGGTATATTGATAGAACCAACCTTTATCGTTTACCAAGCCATAGAACAAGGCGATTTAGTGCCGATATTAAATGATTATCAATGGGGTACGGTCAACGCCTATGCTGTCTACCCACCCACCCGACACCTCTCACACCGCGTACGAATTTTTATCGATTTTCTTGTCGAACGCTTTGGCGATGCGCCCTACTGGGATGAATGTTTAAAACATAGCTAGAAGAACTCATTTTACTCGAGCCATGAAAAAATCTGTCGCTAAAGAAATAGAGGCATCATTAATGGAACTTAGTATTGATATAGGGAAAAGATGTCATGCATAAAATCTCGTTTTTAGAGCAAGTCAATCAATTCTTTGACCGTGCAGCGGCTTATACACGATTTGATTCAAACCTACTGAGCCAAATAAAAGCCAGTAACAGCGTTTATGAAATGACCTTTCCCGTTCGTCGCGATGATGGGTTCATTATTTCCGTAAAGGCTTGGCGCGCCGAGCATAGCCACCATAAATTACCGACTAAAGGCGGTCTCAGGTATAGCGCCCTTGTTAGTGCCGATGAAACTGAAGCTTTAGCTGCCCTGATGAGTTATAAATGCGCCACCGTTAATGTCCCCTTTGGTGGTTCCAAAGGTGGAGTTTGCATAGCCAGACACAAGTTTACTGAAAGCGAATTGGAGCGTATTACTCGCCGCTATACCTTTGAACTAAGCAAGAAAAATTTTATTGGTCCATCTATTGATGTTCCGGCACCAGATTTCGGCACCTCATCAAAAGAAATGGCTTGGATATTTGATACCTATAATAGTTTTAACTCAGAAATCGACAGTGATGCGTGTGTCACCGGAAAGCCAGTTGAAAGCGGTGGTATACGTGGCCGTGAAGGTGCAGGTGGTCAAGGTATTTATTTTGGCATACGAGAACTATGTCATGATAAAGAAATCATGCAGCGCTATGGAATGGAAACCGGGTTTCAAGGTAAGACATTTGTTATACAAGGCTTAGGCAATATCGGTTCACATGCCGCGCGTTGCCTAATTACTGGTGGTGCGCGCATGGTTGGCGTCGCCGAATATGAAGGTGGAATCGAATGTCAGGAAGGCATAGACCTCGAAGCCCTACTCGCCTATCGACGTGAAACCGGATCAATACTGGGTTTTGATAAAGCTAAGGATTTACCTCAAAGAGAAGCAGCCTTAGAAATTGAATGCGATATACTCATCCCCGCCGCACTAGAAAATCAGATTACTACAGAAAACGCCGCGCGTATCAAGGCAAAAATTATCGCCGAAGCAGCTAACGGCCCCACTAGCTTCGAAGCAGATGAAATACTCATCAAAAATGGCCAGTGTGTATTACCTGATATTTATCTTAGCGCAGGAGGCGTCACGGTTTCCTACTTTGAATGGTTAAAAAACTTATCCCACGTAAGAGTAGGTAGATTAGATAAACGCTTTGATGTATTACGAACTCAGGCTGTACTAGACGCCGTGTCTTCCCTAACCGAACAAAAATTTAACGGTGACCTTCCATCCCTACTAACTAAAGGCGCTAGCGAAGAAGATCTAGTCAACTCTGCGCTCGAAGACACCATGATCAACGCCTTCTGCCAAATACGCGAGATAGTCCTTAACCGCGATGTCGACCTTCGCACTGCTGCCTACATTGAAGCAATCAATAAAATTGGAATATGCTACGAACAGAAAGGAATTTTTCCATAGTTTAGCTTCTATTTATATTCTCAGAAAACTTTAGTATTAGACGATAAATCCAAAAATATATAGGTGAACTCTACATTATTGAATAAACTAGATACTTCTGTACCATATATAAACAAGCAACATCAATTTATCTATTATAAGTTGTAGTAGCTCAGACCTGACCTGACCTGACCTGACATTTACCGATTTTTATGCGGGTGCGTGTCGGTTTAGATTTGAGCTACTACATATAAGTCTATTCTGCAAGCACCATATAATATTCGTTAACTATAAATGGAGTTGAACGTACTAAACATTTTATTCTAATACAGTATTCTTAATGCTATAATTAGCCTTAATTTTCGCTTATAAACCTTGAAAATCTACGCCCTCAATCTCTTCCCCAAATATCCATTCAGAACTATTCATATCAATGCATACCTCACCCATTAATTTCAATGCTTCGCCTGCATCTTCTTTTCGTTCGCTTAAGGCCGCCTGAAGTGACACGTCAAAACTATCATCTCTATTAACATCATAGCCATTAAACCTGCATAGCGCCCTAACTATGCTATTGTGTTCTTCTGATCTTACATTCTCAATATAAGAAACATTCTTGATCGCATTTCGTTGTATAATTTTTATAAGAGGATCACTACCTTTGTAACTTAATCCTTTAATAGCTCGCGCTAATAGACTGCTATCAATTTTATCCGAATCGGTTATTTCTTTACGCAAACGGGCTCTGCTGTTCCTCACTGCAACTAAATCATCATCTGCCTCTCTATCAACGCTAATTTCTGTTTGTTCATATATAGACAAATGCTCTGCCTTATTTGGGTAAGAGCAACCAACAAATACTAATGCGAAGACAATAACAATTATGAGATATATCGATAATTTAGCATAATTGTATGATATTTTTATATTCACCTGAAACTACTCCCTCACAGTAATTGTTGTCAGATCAAACCAGGTCTAATTACGAAATAGCCTTGACTGTGAAACTGACCATCGGAATTGTCCTGACAATGCGAGATCCCTGTCTTGATTTGAACCAAACGTTTCACCTATGGCGATCTGTATCCATAGTTCGTCAATTAAGCGAAATTCGGCACCAAGTAACGCTGTACTAAATTCATCATCAAGCAGACCAGCCTCATCACTTTCGTCTACATAAGACGCTTCGAATAGTATGGCGCGCCTATCATCTCCACGCCTAAACCGTAAACCAATTATCGTCTCGTCTTTGACAGAATACTGCCCCTGAGTATCCGCATCTGGAATAATAAGATCATCACTATAGCGTGCGTGTGCTATTAAGCTTCCGCCTGCAAGTGGATGTGCGTATGATATCCATATTGCACTTCCTGATTCATCGATGTTATCCACTTCGCTTTCATGATAGGCTATTCCGAATTGTAGTTGTCTAGAATTGAGAGTGTCTTCTTGGTGTTTCTTCAAACACGAATCAAGACGCGCCTCCAATAATTTTTTACGCTGGCCTAACAAATAATTATTAGCTTCTTGTTCTAGAGATTTTATTCTAGCCTGATCATTGTCAAACACCGCTTGATTAAGCTGCCTATCGAGCTCAGGTGGAAGTTGTCGCTGCAACTTAATTTTATCTGCTTCGTTAATTTGAGAATCAGTGAATACACAATTATCAACTCTAGTTGTCGCGAGGGGATCTCTCTCATCTATTGGAGTAAATGATAATCCTATTGCTTTACGATCAGTTTCGTCTGAATTGTCCGTTCCGTTAGATTCAACTAAAGACAACGCAGTGCGCGATAACCACTGATTATGATAATAGTCCCCGACTGTGATATCGTCACCACGCGCTAATAGGTAAGGTCTAAATTCAATTGCTAAACCTTCTTGACCATTTCCATTACCATCATCACCCAAAATAAGTGCGGAAGCTAGCTCCGCAGGTGTATCTGGATTAATAACATTTTGCGGTGCGATCCCAAGAATCGCAAAACCAGGGCTATCAGGCACGTCGAGATCTAGACGCCCTATTATATCAGATGCTTCGACTCCGAATGTTTCTTTGCGAAGTTCTTCATTAGCGTACACGTTAGATACGAAAACGCATATCAGAATAACAAGAAATAGGTATCTAATCACATCACCCTCAACGGCACAAACACATGAAAGGTATTAAAACTTTTCCCCTCCAATTCACTATCTTCGTTGAATAAAATATCAGGCTCATAATCTGCTTGATGTATCTCGACTTTTAATTTGAACTTTTGCTTTGTAGATAGCTTGTTATAAAGATCAACAAAAACTTTTAGAATATTGCCGTCTTGCTTATTGAAATCTGGTATCATATAGATATCAGGTGTACCAATATCAGAAGATGAGGATGGTATGTTTGTTCCTTCCCTATCCCACGATTTTGTTCCATCGCGAGTCACTATCCATACGCGATGCGTGTCAACGATAAGTCCTTTAGTCTCTATATAAACTTCTGGTGGCTTAGTGTTTGGGTCAATCAATACACCATCATGCACATAAAACATATTATTCTCTTCCTTTGATAGTTTTCTATTAATCTACAAATGCATTTAGTAAATAATTTGCTAAAAATATTTTATATATATGTTTCATAACTTCGTTATTTTAAAATTTAACTAACTCCAAAACCGATAGATGTTTTCCGATGCGTGATACCAAAGCTCTTGTTCGGCACTGTCACCACAGAATGCTTTGCTAAAGAATCGTTTTATAGCCGCATTATCTTTCGCTTCGGTAAAGTAAGAATGCGAGTTACCTACACTCTTCAAGTCTGTAAAATCGATATAGAAAGGACGCTTGGCGTCTAACATGCGTATGTAATGGCCTAGCCTTGCTTTTTGTGCATCTCCTAGTTTCATCCGTGAAGCACGGAGAGCGTAATCATTTTCATTGATAGCGATATAGATTCGTTTTCTTGCATTGATTTTATCCACCCATTCGGCGTGGTCTTCATTATTGGTATCTGCAGCGGCCATTACGATATTGTCAAATACGGCGCTATCTGTATCGAATACACTAGATTGCACAGCGTGTTTGAATAAATAATTTCCCATACTATGGAACAATGCTGATACTCTTATGGGACAGTGAGCTTCTGATAAGCTAGCTATTTCTGCATTTCTTAGAGATGGATTGTCCGGAAAATCTCTGCAAGCTCTTTTTGTGATGTCGTCTACAGCTTCTTTGTTAAACTGGTTTATGAATTTGTTTATTTTTTCTATTGTTCTATCTAATGCACCGACTGATAGTTGCGCGACTTTTTTATCTTTTTTATAACTTAAAGTACCAGATATCGCTCCGCCGCCTTTTGCTGGCCAACTAAAGGAGATAACTTCCATTTTGTAAATTCTACGCAGGTTTTCCGCCTGTTCAGCGACGTCTTCCATGTCATTATTAAAACCATGCACATAAAATAGGATATGACGTTTGCTACGCCTTACTGAATCACGGATTTTTCTTGAAACGTATTCGCTACAGAAGTGGTCTGCTGGGTCGGTGATGCCGACCTCCTTTTTCATTTTATTGTCAATAATATCTGGCAGAACATCTACAATCCATTTGCTACCACGTTTAGTGACCTCTACAATACGTAGCTCATGAGGGCCATGCTCATTTGGAATGTGTCCGAACTTATTGAATCCCCTTTTTTGCTCGTGTACTTGTCTATTCGTCACGATGAACATGTCCCTACTCCCTTAGCTCCCTTAATATTTATTATTTTTTGTTTTTCCCAAACTTGCGATCTGGTTACTAATTACGCGTTAACATTACATTCATTTTATCAAGTCTGTAACTACTCCTATTGCACTAATATTTTGCGCAGTAACTTTTTCTGTTAAGAATTTCTTTAAATAGTTAGGCCCTCCTGCTTTAGGTCCAGTACCGGATAAGTGCTTCCCGCCGAATGGCTGAACTCCCACTCGTGCACTTGTCATGTTTCGATTTATATAAATATTTCCGCTACTTATACGCTTGGCTATGTCTTCACAGAAATGTTGATTACGGCTATGTACGCCAAAGGTAAGACCGTACTTAGTGTTATTGATATCATCAATTATTAGGTCTATTTTGCTTTGTTTATACCTAACAATATGTAGTATCGGGCCGAAATTTTCTTTTGATAGTTGTTTTACGCCTTCTATTTCTATAATCGTTGGAAGAATAAAATATCCGTTTTCTATAACATCGTTATAACTTTGTGAGAAATTAAAATAATTTTTCACTGCTGTCCCATTAACATGAGATAAAAAGGCTTAAACCTCAACTGATTGA
>CAYUVE010000051.1:0-12633 GCA_964447985.1 uncultured Thiotrichales bacterium | reverse complement strand
AATCATTAACTGCCGTAATAACGGTCTATCTGATTTATTAGCCGGCGCGAAGGCACGCATAGAATTAACGCAATGTGTCACCAAGTACTTACCACTAGCCATGCACGACCATTGCTGGGTTACTACTATCGACGATGCCGAAATGACCATCGTGACAGATTCACCTGCCTGGGCAACTAAGTTACGTTATCTATCTCGGGATTTAATCTGCAAGCTGAAACAAGAACCTTCTTTGCCCAAAATACGCTTTATCAAAGTCAAAGTCTCCCCAACCCCGACTTACGTATCCGAAGGCTAAAAAAATAATCTAGCTTACTGAGACCGGCTGTGTAAACGAAATGGGCGCAGTACTTGATTCATCAAAAGTGACTAGCTCCCAGGCCTCTTCTTTTGCGAGCAATTCACGTAACAGACGATTATTCAAGGCATGGCCGGACTTATGGCCGCTAAATGCACCAATCAAACTGTGGCCTAGCAGGTAAAGATCGCCGATGGCATCTAAGACCTTGTGTTTAACAAACTCATCGTCATAACGTAAACCGTCTTCGTTCAAAATACGGTAGTCATCAACGACAATTGCATTCTCCATGCTACCGCCTAAAGCCAAATCACGTGCTTGTAACTGCTCTAAGTCTCGCATAAAACCAAAGGTACGGGCGCGACTAACCTCTTTAACAAAAGAAGTCGTAGAAAAGTCTACGGTTGCAGTTTGCGCACGCTCGCGAAAAGCTGGGTGATCGAAGTCAATATTAAAAGTGACCTTAAAGCCATCAAACGGCTCGAAACGCACCCATTTATCACCATCAACAACCTCAATTGGTGATTTGATTCGAATGAAACGCTTCGCCGCGTTTTGCTCTTCTATCCCCGCAGACTGTAGCAAAAATACAAAAGGGCCAGCACTGCCATCCATGATCGGCACTTCAGCCGCGCTGATATCAACATAAGCGTTGTCAATACCTAAACCCGCCATTGCCGACAGTAGATGCTCTACCGTAGAAACACGAACATCTTTATATACCAAAGTCGTCGACATGCTGGTATCGCCAACGTGAGTAGGATGAGCGGGAATTTCCGGACAGCCATCGAGATCAATACGACGGAATACAATACCCGTATCCACAGCTGCTGGACGTAAAGTCAGCAGTACTTTTTTACCGGTATGAAGTCCAACGCCAGTGGCACGGATGACGTTTTTAAGGGTACGTTGTCTTATCATGAGCGCTTTTACGGGCTAAATCCGCAATTCCTTGATTTATAGTGTCTTTTACACTACTACACTATACATTGTCAAAAATGATGCCAATATCACAGTTTCGACATCTTTCTATCAAAATTTAGCCCAAACAAGCTGTACCCTCACTTAATCTCGGATTCGAGCGCTTATTAGTCCAAATTAATCCGCTTGGCGACGCAAAAATGCGGGGACATCGAGGTATTCAAGGTTATTGCTTGACGATTCAGCGCTCGCATATTTGTCTGACACCGTATTTGGGTTAGCACGCATCACCGCTGGGCGATCTAGATTCTCGTAATCCACTTCACCGCCGTTAGCTTCTTTATATACTAGCCTTACTTGAGGCGCCTCTTCGACATGCTGGCGCTGCGGATGACCAAGCCCTGTCGCTACAACCGTCACACGAATCTCGCTACCCAAATCGCCGTCTAGCACAGTACCCACTACTACCGTAGCATCATCTGAGGCAAAGGCCTTTATGGTGTCGCCCACTTCCGCAAACTCACCAATAGATAAGTCGAGACCAGCCGTGACATTAACCAAAATACCACGGGCACCAGCGAGGTTGATATCTTCTAATAATGGGCTTGCCACGGCACGTTCCGCGGCTTCACGTGCGCGATCTTCACCAGTTGCCGCACCAGACCCCATCATAGCCATGCCCATTTCAGACATCACCGTGCGAACGTCAGCAAAGTCCACATTGATTAAACCCGGACGAGTAATCAATTCAGCAATACCTTGTACAGCGCCTAGCAAGACATCATTAGCCCCCTTAAAGGCATCAAGTAATGTCGCTGTTCTATCAAAAACAGACAGCAATTTTTCGTTAGGAATCGTAATCAACGAATCAACATACTGACTCAATGCTTCGATACCCGCATCGGCAATCGCAGTACGCTTATTGCCTTCAAATGGAAATGGTTTTGTCACAACTGCCACCGTCAAAATACCCATTTCCTTAGCTACTTGAGCGATTACAGGCGCACCACCGGTACCAGTACCACCACCCATGCCTGCGGTAATGAAGACCATGTCTGCACCGTCGATGATTTCCGCAATACGATCTCGGTCTTCTAACGCTGCCTGCCGACCTACTTCTGGGTTAGAACCCGCACCCAAGCCTTTAGTTAGACTGTCGCCAACTTGGAGTACAGTTCTTGCGTTAGAATTTTTTAAGGCCTGCGCATCAGTATTAACGCAGACAAAATCAACGCCATCGATATCTGCCGCTACCATGTGTTCGACCGCGTTACCACCGCCACCTCCAACACCGATGACCTTGATTACCGCATTTTGATTGTGCGCATCTAGCAATTCGAACATTATATTTCTCCTCGTTGTCTTAACTTATACGGTTCAGGGTTAGTAATTACCCTGAAACCAACTTTTAATCCTATCCCAGGCCGCGCGCGACCCACCTTTTTGAGCATCTATTCGGTTCTCGTGCTTATCACTACCACCAAACAGGAGCAGCCCTACTCCTGTCGCATAAATTGGATTACGTACGACATCTACCAAACCGCCTTCGTACTGCGGTGAACCTAAACGCACTGGCATGTGAAAAATCTCTTCTGCTAACTCGATTAATCCTTCCATTTTTGAAGAACCACCGGTCAGAACAACACCAGCTGCTATTAAATCTTCATAACCGCTACGGCGCAGTTCTGCCTGCACAAGCGTCAACAATTCTTCATAACGTGGCTCTACAACTTCAGCCAAGGTTTGACGGGAGAGACGCCGAGGCGGACGATCACCGACACTGGGCACCTCAATAGTTTGGTCTGGCCCTGCTAGCTGCGTTAAAGCACAGGCATATTTGATTTTTATGTCTTCTGCATTTGGCGTTGGGGTACGCAAAGCCACCGCAATATCATTGGTCACTTGATCACCAGCGATCGGAATAACCGCTGTATGCTGAATGGCTCCTTCTGAAAACACAGCAATATCAGTAGTTCCGCCACCAATATCGACCAAGCACACACCTAACTCACGCTCATCATCAGTCAGCACGGCATGACTTGACGCAAGCTGTTCTAAAATCACTTCATCCACTTCTAAACCACAACGGCGAATACATTTAATGATGTTTTGCGCCGCACTCACTGCACCGGTGACAAGATGAACCTTAGCTTCTAGGCGAACACCTGACATACCGATGGGTTCTCGAATCCCTTCTTGTTCATCGATAATGTATTCCTGCGGCAAAACATGCAGAAGTTTTTGATCAGCCGGCACAGCCACTGCACGCGCGGCATCAATGACTCGCTCGACATCACTGCCAATTACCTCTTTATCACGAATCGCGACAATCCCATGCGAGTTAAGACTACGAATATGACTGCCCGCAATACCGACATAAACAGAATGTATTTGACAACCTGCCATCAACTCAGCTTCTTCAACGGCTCGCTGTATCGATTGCACGGTCGATTCAATATTGACTACTACACCTTTCTTAAGCCCTCTAGACGGATGCGAACCCACACCAATAATTTCAATATCACCGGCTTGATTTATTTCGCAGACGATAGCAACAACTTTGGAAGTACCAATATCCAAACCCACTATCAGGTCTTTGTCTGCACGTTTTGCCATAACTAAAATATCAACTCTCGCTCATTGTTATCTAATACTGCATGCTGGCAATCTTCTAAATTCTCACAAGAATTTTCCAGATGATTGTCTTGCCAATAGACCGCGATCCCGGTGTCGTAACGCATATCTACTGTCATCAAGCTCGCTTCAGCCTTACTTTGTTTTAATTCGTCATAAAAAACCGCCAAACGATGAATACGTTGACTGACATTTTCTCGCCCTAGCATAATCGTCTGCCCGCCATTCAACTCGAATTGCCAGGCACCGCGTGCGGTATAGTGCAATCTCGTCAGGCTCGTATCTAATTCGTGTAGCACAGCACTCGCGGTCTTAAAACGATCGGCAACAATTTTTTCACTGCCTTTTGGGCCCGCTAGTAAAGGCAGGGCTCTATCAATAGTATTTGGACTCGGATAAAACGCTTCACCACGTTTATTCAGCAGACCCTTTTCACCCCAACGCGCCATCGCCACTTGCTCTTTAACTCTGACAAAAAGCGTGTCTGGCCACACCTTACGCACAACAACTGCATCTACCCATGGCAAGCCTTTCAGCGATGATTGAATAGTCTCAATATCTAACTGAAAAAATCCGCTACCCACTATCGGCATCACAGCCTCGCGAACCTGCTCTGGAGATACTTGTGCAAATCCGCCTTCTACATTTACTTTTGAAATAGGAAAATTATTTGTATCAGCCAACCAACGTCCTGCCATGACGACACATACCACCACTAATGCCGTTCCTGAAATCGTCATTAGCACAGAGCTGGCTTTAGCAAAACGCTTGGCAGCGCTTTCACGCTTTCTATTGTGCTTACGTCGCTTAAACACCGCCTATAAGCTCCTTATCCAATTGCTCATAGCCTAGAACTCCAGACTGAACATACATCGCACCGACAGAGTTTTCTAAATTCTCGTCGATACTTGTATCCAAGACTTTCATAACAAGTTCAGTAAAACTTATTCCTGCCGCTGCCGCCGCTTTGGGTAGCAAGCTGTGATCGGTCATCCCTGGCACGGTATTTACTTCGATAACATAAGGCTGTGTTGCCTGATTACATAAGATATCTACTCGACCCCAGCCCGATGCAGACACTTGAGAAAACGCAGTAAGAGCCAGTTCGCGAATAGCTGTTTCTTTTTCTGGGCTTAAGCCACAAGGGCAGAGATAACGCGTATCGTCACGCTGATATTTTGCATCGTAGTCATAAAACTCATTAGCCACTTCGATTTTAATAGCCGGCAATGCCTGGCCTTGCAAAATACCTACGGTGTATTCCGCGCCTTCTATCCATTCTTCCACTAAAATTTGTTGGTCAAAGTTGGCTGCAGCCTCAATAGCGGCTTGCAAGTCATCACTGTTGATAACCTTGGCCATTCCTAGACTCGAGCCTTCATTGGCTGGTTTTACGACTACAGGAAAATTAAGCTGACTAGCTACTTCCATTGCGTCAGCGTTAATATCACATACCACGAACGCTGGTGTAGGCGTGTTCTGCGCTTGCCACAACTGCTTACTACGCACTTTATCCATTGCAATAGCAGAACCCAATACTCTGCTACCGGTATAGGGCATGCCGATCGTCTCCAAGTAACCTTGAATCTTTCCGTCTTCACCACCACGTCCATGCAAAACAATAAAGGCACGATCAAATTGAGTTAGGTCTTCTAAAGAATCGTTTTTAGGGTCAATAGCACTTGCATTCACTCCGCTCACGCGCAATGCTTCAAGCACTGCACGACCACTATTAAGCGAGACATCGCGCTCCGCAGCGCCGCCACCTAATAGCACGGCCACACGACCATAATCTTCAGCATCACGCAGCATATTTTGTCCGGTACGCAATTGCCCCTGAATTCGATCAGTCACGCGCATGCTCCCCAACAATCCGCACTTCCGTCTGCAAGCGGATACCGTGATCTTGGTAAACTCTATCAGCAACTTCGGCAATTAATTGTTCAATATCTTGTGCACGCGCATTCGCATCATTCACTATAAAATTAGCGTGCTGCATCGAAACACTAGCGCCGCCAATACGATGCCCTTTTAAGCCGCTCACTTCGATTAAGCGTGCGGCATGATCGTTTTCAGGATTACGAAATACCGAACCACAGCTTGGCAAGGATAATGGTTGTGATTCTGCACGACGCTTGAGGAGTTGCTTAATTTTGTCATTACTGTCTTCCACATCACCCTTGCGAAGATTGAATTGTGCTGAAACAAACCATTCTTCGCGGTCACTAATAACAGTTCGATAGGCGATATCAAAGTCTGCTGGCGTACGGCGGTGCAATTGCCCATAGCGATCGATAGTCTCAACACTTGAGATACCTGACCAAGTTTCGCCACCATAGGCACCCGCGTTCATGGCCAATGCACCACCCATCGTGCCTGGTATGCCGGCGAAGAACTCTGCTCCTAGCAGACCTTGCTTTGCCGCAAATCGAGCGAATTTCGCACAACTGATTCCGGCCTGCACCTCAACCAAGCCATCATCCATAACACGCATCCCATCGAGCACACCAAAGAGCGCAATAACTGTTCCTCTTAAACCACCATCTCTAACTAATAAATTGCTACCAAGACCCAACCAGTGAAGAGGCTCATCAAAATCAAGCTGACGAATAAAATTACACAAATCATCCAAATCAGCAGGCTTGTAATAGCGATCCGCGCTGCCACCTACACGCCACGAAGTGTGTCTTTGCATAGGCTCATTGACTTTTAACTCGCCGCGCAACGGTGACTCGCTCAACACTGCCATCATGCGACTTCCGCCTCTAACAATGCAGGTAAATTGGCTGCCATACGACCAATATCACCGGCACCCATGGTCAAGACGAGATCGTTATCACTCAACACATTTTTCAATGTTGCCACCAACTCATCCATATCCTTTACTAATAGTGGATCAACACCGCCACGCGCTCGAACACCTCGGCAAAGGCTGGCACTATCGGCACCACTAATCGCTTCCTCGCCCGCCGCATAGACCTCTAATATCATCAAAACATCCGCATCAGCGAGGACGCGAACGAAGTCGTCGAACAAATCATGAGTTCGGCTATAACGATGCGGCTGAAAGACAACAAGCAAACGTTTATCAGGCCAACCTTGCTTCACCGCATCGATACTTGCGCGCAACTCAGTAGGGTGGTGCGCATAGTCATCGACAAACAATATTCTTGCTTCACCAACCATGGTATTAGCATTAACTTGTAAGCGCCGCCCCACACCTTCAAACTTCTCTAGTGCTTCTTGCATAACATTGACTGACACCCCTAGCTCGTAAGCAACAGCAATCGCACCAAGCGCATTCAAGGCATTATGCTTACCCGCCATACTTAATTTTACGGTCACCGCTTCCTCACCAGATGGAAGCGTAACCTTAAAACTCGTCATGCCAGCATCTTGTTGTAAATGAGTCGCTCTCACCTGAGCTTGATCACTAAAACCATACGTCAAAACGGGGCGTTGAATATCATCGATCAAGTTGCTGATTTCAGGATCATCAACACAGACAACAGCCAAACCGTAGAATGGCAGATGATGAAGAAACTCTAAAAATGTTTCTCGCAAACGCGAAAAATCATTTTCATACGTTGACATATGATCCTGATCAATATTAGTTAACACTGCCATCATCGGTTGCAAATGCAAAAACGATGCATCGCTTTCATCCGCTTCAGCAACTAAATAACGGCCACTGCCTAATTGCGCGTGGGCACCAACGCTATTTAATTTGCCACCGATTACAAAGGTCGGGTCGAGCCCTGCTCCAGCCAAAATACTTGTTACTAAGCTTGTTGTACTGGTCTTACCATGCGTACCTGCAATGGCGATCCCATAACGAAACCGCATGAGTTCCGCTAACATTTCCGCACGAGGCACTACGGGTATGTGATGTTCGTGTGCGAATACCAATTCGGGATTGTCTTTTTGGATCGCCGTCGAAACAATTAAGACATCACAATCTTTAACATAGGATTCATCATGACCTTGGTAAACGATGATACCTAGGCCCTTCAATCTCTGAACCATACTGTTAACTGAGAGATCAGATCCCGTTACCTCATAACCCAGATTGTGGACGAGCTCAGCAATGCCACCCATACCCGCGCCACCAATACCGACAAAATGCATGCGACGTATACGACCCATTGCAGGCATGGAATTTTGCAAGTCATTTCCTAAAGAAGCGCTATGCATTACTAGCCTCTTCAAAAAAAGCTTCAGCAACTTGCTTAGCCGAATCAGGCAATGCCAGCTGCCGAGATTTTTCCGCCATAGCACGCAAGCGATGACGGCCTTGCTGTGCGTCAGAAATTAATGGATCAAGCAGGCTCTTTAACGTGTTCAAATCGAAATCACTTTCTGCCACCAGCATGCCAGCTTTTTGATCAACCAGATGTTTAGCATTACGCGTTTGATGATCATCAACTGCATAAGGATAAGGGACAAAAATTGCGCCAATTCCCGCAGCAGCCACCTCTGATACGGTTAGCGCACCAGCACGACATAACACTAGATCCGCCCATTGGTAAGCTTCAGCAATATTGTCTAAGAAGGCTACAACATCAGTATTAACCTCCAATTCGGAATAACGAGCCAAGGTTTGCTCAAAGTGACGCTGACCGGTTTGATGTTTAAGAATCGGCCTAACTGATTCAACATAACTAGCCATGAGTTCAGGAATTACACGATTAAAAACTCCAGCACCTTGGCTGCCACCCACCACCAATAATCGCAGCGGCCCTTGTCTATTTTCAAATCTGTCGGCGGGTTGTGCTAAACCATAGATATCAGCACGAACCGGATTACCTACAGACACTGCATGATAACGGCGCGGAAAGCTACCCGGAAAAGCTTCAAAAATACGTTTTGCCATGGGTGCCAATATACGGTTAGTCATCCCCACTACCGCATTTTGCTCATGCACCAACAAAGGCTTACGTAACAACCACGTTACCAGGCCACCCGGTCCTGCAACAAAACCACCCATACCGAGAACAGCCATCGGACGATGACGCAATAAAACAACCAATGCTTGCATCACTGCCAGGGCAAGACGAAACGGGGAGAGGAGCCGCTTCATCATAGACTTTCCGCGCAAACCGGAAACCGAAATCCACGCGACAGGGATTCCTGCCGCGGGCACCAGACGGGACTCAATACCCTCTCTCGTCCCTAACCAAATCACTTCTGCACCACGCGCCATCAATTCATCAGCCACCGCTAAGCCGGGATAGACATGACCACCTGTGCCACCTGCCATAATCATCACACGCGTCACCATTGTCTTTGCTTCGCCTTAGAATGCTTCTGCCGCATTTCATAATCCGCACGCAAAAGCAAAGCGCAGCATACGCAGGTCACTAAAATACTCGAGCCACCGTAACTCATAAGAGGCAAAGTCAAACCTTTGGTCGGCAACACCCCCATATTCACGCCGATATTGATAAACGCTTGCATACCAAGCATTAACGCTACGCCATAACATAAGTAGGCAGTGAAGGGCATCGATACCTGGTGACATTGATTGGCAATACGAAAGCAACGCAAAACAACAAAACCAAATAAAAAGATCACAAGAAATACTGAGAACAAGCCTAGTTCTTCCGCCATGACTGCAAAAAGAAAATCTGTATGAGCTTCAGGCAAAAATGATAATTTCTGCACACTCTCACCCAAGCCAACACCAAACCAACCACCACGACCAAAAGCGATCAAGGCTTGCACCAATTGAAAACCTGTATTGAATGGATCTTGCCATGGATCAACAAATGTCGTTAAACGTTGCAGACGATATGGTGAATAAATAGCCAGCGCCCCTAAACTCAAGCCACCTGCTAAGAGCAAGAGAATAAACTGATATAACTTAACACCAGCTAAAAACATTACGCCAAAAGCAGAAATTGCCAACACGACAACAGAGCCAAAATCTGGCTCAAGCAAAAGTAGACAAGCAAAGACGATAAAAATACCTAGCGGTTTGAGAAAACCTTGTACAGCATCGCCAATCTGTTTTTGATGATGCTTTAAGTAGCCAGCGAGATAAATAAGAAAAGCGAGTTTGGCAAACTCTGATGGCTGCAAACGAATTACAATCAGATCTATCCACCGACGTGCGCCATTTACGGTTACTCCAAGCCCAGGCACCAATACCAAAGCCAGAGACAACAAGGCCGCAATCAATAACCATGGCGCCAACCTCTCCCAAAGTGTCATAGGAATTTGAAAGCAGATAAAACCGATAACTAATGCTGCCAAGAGCAAACACACTTGTCGCACGAGAAAATAATAGGCATTACCTGTTTGCACCTCGGCAATACTCAACGATGCTGAGGCCACCATCACAATCCCCAAACCCATCAAAACGGCCATTGCTGAGAAAAGTGGAAGATCCAAGGGATATGAGTTTTTGAAACTCTTTTTGGCGCTACCGACATAACGACGTGTTGGGTTAGCAGCACTCATCGATCAAAACCCTGCACCGCACGAACAAATGCATGGCCGCGCTCTTCATAATTCTTGAACATGTCCAAACTGGAACAGGCAGGCGATAACAAAACCGTATCACCCGGCTCACTGTGAACAAAAGCTTCTCTAACAGCCTCGCTCATACTGCCAACACGCAAGGTTTCAACCACACCGTCTAGCAGCTCTTCGATCAATGCAGCATCCTTACCTAATGTAATCACTGCCCTTACTTTATCCTTTGCCGCATCTCGCAAAGGAGATAAATCAGCACCTTTGGCATCACCACCTGCAATCAACACAACCGGTCCATCGGTAGATCTTATTGCCGTGATAGAGGCGCCGACGTTAGTGCCCTTAGAATCGTTTACAAATGTAATATCATCGACAATTGCAACGCGCTCACATCGGTGCGGTAAACCGGCAAAGTTTCTCAGCGCAGCCACCATGGACTCCTCAGAAAAACCTAATGCTGAGCCCATAGCTAAAGCGGCCAATGCGTTAGACATATTGTGCTCGCCTTTTATGACTAACTCTGATGCAGGCATTAATGCCTTGCGGCCACGAGCCAAATACGCTTTACCAAACTTTTCTTTGATACCAAAATCAACATCAAACACTGGCTGAGCCAAGGAGTAATTAATTGCCGAAGTGGATAATTTCTCTGCTGTAGAAGGCAATAGAGTTTGGGCCTTAGCAAAAAAATCATTGTTAACCACTGGATGCAAACAATCGTTATAGATACGAAACTTTGTCTCCGCATAACTACGCAATGAAGCATGGCGATCCATATGATCAGCGCTAACATTCAATACAACAGCGGTTTTAGTTTTTAACGATGTCGTTAGATCTAGTTGAAAACTAGACAACTCAAGAATATAAAGCTCGGGATCACTATCCAATAAGTCCAAGGCAGGCGTTCCAATATTACCGCCAACTGCTGTATTAACGTCTGCCGCTGCTGCCATTTCCCCTAACAAAGCTGTAACGGTAGTTTTACCATTCGAACCTGTTATCGCTGCTATTGGTGCCTTGGCATAGCGACAGAATAGTTCAATATCACCAATAACCGGTTTACCAGCATCCCGTGCTGCCTTGATTTCCGGTATATCAAGTGACACGCCCGGACTTACGACAATTTCATCTGCTTCATCAAATAAGCGTTGATTAAAACCACCGAGATAACGTGGTATGTCGGGATAACGTTGACGAAGGCTGCCGCTATATGGCGCAATATCACGGCTATCGTTTACCAATACATGCATACCTTGCTTAGCGAGAAAACGCACCACTGACCAACCAGTTACACCAAGACCGACTACTAGCATTTTTTTTGCAGTTTGATCTGATGAAGAAATCACGACTGCGCTCTCAAAATACTGATAAATTGATCGCATGGCTTCACCGTAACTTCAACGTAGACAAGCCAATCAATACAAGAATGACTGTTACAATCCAAAACCGAACTATGACTTTCGGTTCTGCCCAACCCTTTAATTCAAAATGATGGTGCAATGGCGCCATCCGAAATATACGTTTTCCAGTAAGTTTGTACGAAGCGACTTGCAAAATGACGGAGACGGTTTCAATGACAAAAACACCGCCCATAATCAATAAAACCAACTCCTGTCGCGCAATAACGGCGATAACACCTAGCGCCGCACCCAGAGCTAAAGCGCCAACATCACCCATAAATACTTGTGCCGGATAGGTGTTAAACCAAAGAAAACCAAGACCAGCACCAATCAAGGTACCGCAAAATACCGTTAGCTCACCAACGCCAGGAATATAGGGAAAACCAAGATAGTCAGAAAACTTAATATTGCCGATGGTATACGCAAAAATAGCCAGCGCTGCCGCTACCAAGACTGTGGGTAAAATAGCAAGACCGTCCAGCCCATCGGTTAAGTTAACTGCATTACTGCTACCCACTATGACGAAATAGGTTAATACAACAAAACCCCAACCAAGCGGTATCGCAACATCTTTAAAGAATGGCACAATTAATTCTGTTTCTGCGGCATGACTGGCACTATAAAAAAGCACTAAAGCTGCAAGCAAAGCAACGATAGATTGCCAAAAATACTTAGCCTTGGCTGACAAACCCTTACTATTGCCTAATACAATTTTTTTGTAGTCATCGATAAAACCGATAACCCCAAAAGCAGCTGTAACCAACATGACCACCCAAAGTTGCCGGTTTTCCAAATCACCCCACAAAAGCGTGCTCAGAATCACGGCGATTAGAATAAGCGTCCCCCCCATAGTTGGCGTGCCTGCTTTGATGAGGTGTGTTTCTGGACCGTCATCACGAATAG
>CAYUVE010000050.1:0-12768 GCA_964447985.1 uncultured Thiotrichales bacterium | reverse complement strand
AACTTGCTTAAACGCTGCAATAGGTGCGGCACCGACACGTTGGGTTGGAGAATTTACTGAAATAAGTTCTGGAAAATCATGTTCGAGCTGGCGCAGCTCAATCATCAAACGGTCATACTCAACATCCGGCACTTCCGGATCATCAAGCACGTAATAACGGTAATTATGCGCATTAATTTGCTCGCGCAGAGTGTCAACACGTAGGCGAGCCTTAGGATCTATTTTCATCTAGCGAGGTACGGCTTTACGACATAAGGACTTAAACAAGTCTAATGTTAGAAGTTAAGCTGCCCTTGCTTCAGGGTGCCTTCCGGGTCGACTTTTCTTCGGCTATAAAATTGATGAATAGACTCCTTCATCAAATTGGTACCCTGGGTAGTTAACACACTTCTTTGACTATCACGCAACTCACCACCCAATTTCTTAGCGATCTCCTGTCCGGTATCGAGCAAGTTTTCAAAAGTTTGTACGTTATTATTCTCACCCGGTAACAACATAAACAGCGTCACACCTGGGGTTTTCACTTGCTGCATCGCATCAAGATCAAATGTCCCAGGCTCATGCATATTCGCTGCACTAAAACGAATCGGCGCACCCTCTACATTCGCGTCATAATGATGAAAAATATCTCGATCACCGTGTTGTAGCCCTACCTGATCAAATACCTGCAACAATTGATCACCATGAAACTCAAGACCAGATTTTGCCATGACATGAACACTAACAACCATTTCTGGGTTATCAGTTAGAGTTGACTGCGGTTGACTGCTATCAGCGCTAATTTCTGTAGGCTCGCTAAACGTTTCAGGCTCGGGGATAGTATCCAACACATCATCTGGCTCGCATAATAGCCGACCCAGTTGATCCAGTTCTTCATCAAGTGACTCATCAATGCCGTCTGACACAAAACCTTCTTGTGGATTATCTGCGCTGGTCGAACTATCTACCACTGTATCCAGAACTTCAGGCTGTTCTGCGTCTTGTCTTCTTGGCGTTGAATGCGCTGAGAAAGTAGATGGGGCATTATCATCATCTTCCATTTGCTCCCAACGCACGTCATCATGACCAAAACTGCTTTCGTCATTCAATTGACGTCGATACCAAAGATAAGCACCCAGCGCGATCAGTGCTATACCCACTACACAAAGAACTATTGTGGTGAACATGGGTTTACTTAACCTGTTGCCTGAGCATCAGTCATCGCTACAGCTTCATCAACATCGACAGCAACTAAACGTGATACACCAGGCTCATTCATTGTTACACCCAATAGCTGATCCGCTAACTCCATGGTGATCTTGTTATGGGTAACAAAAATAAACTGCACGGTCTTAGACATCTCGCGCACCAGCTCGCAGAAGCGCCCAACATTAGCATCATCTAACGGTGCATCGACCTCATCTAGCATACAGAATGGTGCCGGTGTTAATTCAAATATCGCGAACACCATGGCAACCGCAGTCAATGCTTTTTCACCACCCGACAATAAATGAATTGTACTATTACGCTTGCCCGGTGGTCTCGCCATCACAGTCACACCTGTATCGAGCAAGTCCGTACCCGTCATTTCGAGATAGGCTTCACCCCCGCCGAACAAGCGTGGGAATTTCTCTTTAATACCGGCGTTAACCTTATCAAAGGTTTCTTTAAATCGTAGACGCGTTTCTTTATCGATCTTGTTGATTGCACCCTCTAACGTTGACATGGCTTCCGTAAGATCCTCAAACTGCGCATCAAGATAAGTTTTGCGCTCTGTCTCAGACTGGTATTCATCAATCGCCGCTAAATTTACGGGTTCTAAGCGACGTATTTTTGTATCGATTTTTTCTAATCGCTGCTGCCAGACTTCACCATCTGCATCTTCAGGTAAATTTTCGACAACCTCTTTAATTTCATAACCACTTTCAGTAACCTGTTCGACTATCGTATCGGTACGAACACTTAGCTCACCCATATGAACGCGCATTGACTCAACTCGCGTGCGCACACCTTCGATCTGTTGGTCTATTTCATGGCGATGCTTATCTAGAGACATCAACTCATTATCAATCGCTGCCACCGTATCACGGGCTTTATTTAACGAACCTTCCACTTCCAAACGCTGTTCAAGTTTTGCTTGCAACTCAGCAGCAAACTTTTCGATGGGCTCATCGGCAGTTTCCAAAGAAAGCTGAAGCTGCTCACGACGTGCGGCAATATTTTGTAACTGCTCAGTCATACGCTGCAGGCTTGATTCGGTCACTCGCAACTGGGTACGCATGGATTCTACATTGAGAGCCAATTGGTGCTTGGAATCTCTATCAACCTGGGCCTGTGCACGCAAGCTGCCTAATTCTGTGACATAACTATCCCGTTTTTGACTTAAGCTATTCTTTGCCAGACTAACCTGCTCGGTTTTAACCACTAAGCCTTGTATTAATGACTTAGCCTTATCTATCTCCCCTTCAGCGCTTCCTAGATCAGATTTAACTTGCAACAACTGCTTTTGCATTTGATCCAAACGGGCGCGGCGCTGATCAAGATGCGCTTTCTTGCTACTTAGCTCTTCTCTGATTTGCGCATGCTTTGCAACAACGTTCTCTCTTTCTTGTTGCACCGCTTCACGGTTTTTCTCTAGCGCTTCAATTTCCTCGACAAGACTTTGCAGAGACACCTTATGCCCGTCAATAGCATTATCAATCGTCTCGGACTCAAGCTGCATTTGCTGAATCAACTTTTCTCGTGCCAATACACCGGCTGCTTCATCACTCGGTTTAAGCACACGCACCCAAGATGGGCCAAACCATATACCACCACGTGTAACAACTGACTCACTATCGGCCAACTGCGAACGTATTGTCATGGCTTCAGCAATAGAATCACTGATGTAAACACGAGATAGTAAATTTAATACTGGAGCCGGTGCTTTGACTTTAGAAGAAAGCGTTGCGTATTCCAAACTTGCGCTAGCTGTATTCTCTTCAGCCAAGCTCAAAAGTTCTAATTCGCCCTGTTCGAGCTTTTCTAATACTTGAGCGTGTACACTCAGGTCATGGACACAAATCGCTTGCAAATGAAACCCAAGCACGGATTCAATCGCTTGCTCCCAACCGTCATCGGCTTCAATGATATTGGCCAGACGCTTTGCATCCGCTAAGCCGGTCTGCTCCAACCATTCGCTGACGAGTTCTTGCTGACCACCCAATGCCGCATTTTGTGTACCTTGCAAAGTCGCTAGCTCATGCGTCAGTTGTTGCCGCTGATTACGTTTATCTTCTAGTTCTTGTTCAAGAGAAGACTGTCGTTGACGCTGATTAGCCGCAGTTTGTTGTAACTCTTCCAGCGAGTCACTGAAAGCTATCAACTCTTGGCTTAGTTCGTTTGCCCTGGCATCAAGTTGCTCGATTTCTGCCTCATCGTCAGACAGACGAATATCGCCAATTTCCTGCTCCAAGCTTTCAGCCTGATGCACTAAATGATCTCGACGCTGCTCTTGATGCAATTGACGCTCGCGTTCAACCTCGGCCATACGTTGCTGTTCAGCCGACTCATTACTTAAGTTATCCCATTCTTCCTGCCAAGTTTGCATTAGGTTTTCTAACTCGGCTAAAGCGGTTAATGTCGTTTGCTCGCTTTCGCTAAGCTGAGCTAAGTGAGGCTCTTCGGTTTCCAGGTTTTGTTTTAACTCAGCAACTTTCGTATTGTCTTCTTCAATATGCGCGTTAGCATGCGCCCACGCGTTTTCCGCACTATCGAGTTCGGATTGTTGTTGCGCTTTTTTCTCTTTTGCGCCGCTAACCGATTCCTCTAAGCGCGCGATATCGGCACCCAGACCGTAGTATTCGGCTTGCACGGCATTTAGCTTGGCATCATCCTCACCTCGCTGTATTTTTTGTTTTTCCAAACTCGCTTCAACATTGCGTAATTCTGACTGATGCTTTTCCAACGCATTTTCGTCTTCTCTAAGACGGGCTTGTTGTTGCTCAACCTCGACTTGTAGGCTTTGCCAGCGCAGCACTAAGGCCTGGGCCTTCAGTTCTCGCGACTCGGCTTTGAGCTCTTTATACTGCTCGGCGGCTTTTGCTTGTCGATCTAGAACGGCGATACGTTTAGTCACTTCTTCGCGAATATCGTTTAAGCGACTTAAATTTTCGCGGGTATGGCGTAAACGGTTTTCTGTTTCACGACGACGTTCTTTATATTTTGATATACCCGCAGCTTCTTCTAAGAGCTGCCGTAACTCATCCGGCTTAGCCTCGATAAGACGCGATATCATGCCCTGCTCGATAATGGCATAGCTACGCGGCCCTAAACCAGTGCCGAGAAAGATATCCGTCACGTCGCGGCGTCGACAACGTGTACCGTTTAGAAAATAGGTTGATTGGCCTTCTTTCGTTAACAAGCGACGAATCGATATCTCGGCATAAGAAGCGTACTGCCCCCCGGCGCTACCATCGCTGTTATCAAAAACTAGTTCTATAGATGCTTGACCAACGGGTTTACGAGTATTCGAACCGTTAAATATGACATCCGACATGGAGTCGCCGCGCAGATGCTTAGCCGAGCTCTCCCCCATTACCCAGCGCACAGCGTCGATGATATTTGATTTACCACAACCGTTGGGGCCAACTACGCCCACCAAATCACCGGGCATTGCCACGTTGGTGGGATCTACAAAGGACTTAAATCCTGCAAGCTTAATTTTTTTTAGGCGCATTACACTCTTTTTGTTGATAGCGGTCTTTTACCGACAGATGCGGCGAAACATTTCTGGAGGCATTAGGTACAATAGCCGTTTTTCTTGATGTGGCCGTTATGACAACAACACCTAGCAAATCGCTTGAAACCTTTAGCAATCCTAGACCTGAAAACGATTATACGATACGAATTCACGTCCCGGAATTTACCTGCCTCTGTCCTAAGACCGGACAACCTGATTTTGCCACAATCGACATCGAGTATGTACCAGAAAATGACTGCATCGAACTTAAGTCATTGAAATTATACGTTTGGTCATTTCGGGAGGAAGGTGCTTTCCACGAAGCGGTCACCAATGCCATTCTGGCGGATTTGGTCGCCGCCTGCTCACCACGCTTTATGCGTATCAGCGCTAAGTTCAACGTTCGTGGCGGTATTTACACCACGGTCGTGGTTGAACATCGTGCCCCCGATTGGACACCACCGGTTCCTGTCATTCTGCCGGAATAAAACGTAAGCCTGGTCAGCGGCGTGTCCAGCAACGAGCCCTTATTTTTAGGCATCGATTTCGGCACATCTGGCGCCCGCGCTGCAATCATTAATCACGCGGGCGATCAGCTAGATTTTCAATCTGTCGCCTTAGCGGAATCCGTCCATCGAGACGCCGAGATAGAGCAAGACCCTCTAGATTGGTGGCAAGCGCTAGTACACCTTATTAAGGATAAACTTGAGCCAAAGCTCAAACCACAAATCCGTACTATCGCTATCGATGGCACCTCAGCCAGCCTATTACTGGCTAACGCTAGCGGTCATCCATTGTCACCCTGCTTGATGTACAACGATCACCGAGCAATCGACGAATCTAGTCTGATCGATGAAACGCTCCCAGCGGAATTAAACGCCGCACGCGGAGCGACGTCCGCATTGGCCAAATTGCTTTATCTAAATAAGAAATTCCCCAATGCCAGCCACGCCTTACATCAAGCTGATTGGTTATGTAATCGATTAATGGGCCAATTTGGTCATTCCGACGACAATAACTGCCTGAAGATGGGTTACGACAGCGTCGCCAAGCAATGGCCGGGCTCATTGAGCAAGCTGATTGGCGATATGTCTCTTTTACCCCGGGTACACAAACCCGGGACGGTAATCGCGAATATTGACGCTAAAGTAGCCGAGCAGTTGGCCTTATCGGCTGACACACAAATCGTTGCGGGGACGACGGATAGTATTGCCGCAACATATGCTGCGGGCGCTAGAGAAATCGGCGATGCGGTGAGCTCGCTTGGCAGCACGCTGGTGGTAAAAGTCGTTTCTGGCTCACCTATCTCATCTCCAGAATATGGTGTTTATAGCCACCCTTATAGAGATTACTGGTTGGTAGGCGGTGCGTCCAATACTGGGGGCAGTGTGTTACTGCAACACTTTAGTGTCGAACAACTTGAATCACTAAGCCTTAAAATCAATCCAAACGATGACTCTGGACTAAACTACTATCCACTACCGGCACGCGGTGAACGTTTCCCGATTGCCGATCCAAATAAAGCTTCCATACTCACACCAAGGCCCGAAGATGACGCTATATTTCTTCAAGCAATGTTTGAAGGCATTGCTAATATTGAAGTAATGGCTTACCAACGCATTGCCGAACTTGGTGCTAGCTCTATAAAGCGCTTAATAAGCGTTGGCGGTGGTAGCCGGAATACAATTTGGAAAGCCATGCGCGAAAGAAAACTGAGACTAAAATTTGACAATGCTACTTCTACTGAAGCGGCTTACGGCAGTGCACTTATTGCGCGTGATGGCTATAGTAAGCTGCGTAAAGAAAACTAACGGTTACTATTTATGCAATTAATTCGCGGCGCCAATTATTTTTTAAAAGGGATCAGACTCATATCAAAACCAAAAATAAGGCGGTTTGTGCTCATCCCACTTGCCGTCAATATCAGTTTGTTTTCGCTTGTTATCGCTGTGGGTTATAGCTACACCACTGATCTTATAGATTGGCTTGGACAAAAGTTAGACACATGGATAACCCAGCTACCTTCTTGGCTAGCCTGGTTAGGTGCCGTAGTTGATGGACTGCAATGGATTATATGGCCAATATTTATATTGACTGCCTTGTTATTTTTCTTTTTCTTCTTTTCACTGATAGCCAATCTTATTGCTGCGCCTTTTAATGGTTTCTTAGCCGAAGCTGTCGAACAGCACTTAAGCGGGAAGGCTACGCAAACCAATATCAATATTACACAAGAGATCATCACCGCTATTAGTCACGAGTTGCGTAAGATAGTTTATTTTCTGCTACGCGCCCTGCCTCTACTTATTTTATTTTTAATTCCGGTTATCAATATTGCTGCCCCGGCTCTATGGTTGATATTTAGTGCCTGGATGTTAGCCGTAGAATACCTTGACTACCCCATGTCTAATCATCGCATTACGTTTAAGCAACAACGGCAACTTCACCGACAGAAACGCGGATTATCTTTTGGCTTTGGTGGTATCGTCGCTTTGGCAAACAGTATTCCACTGATCAACTTTATTGCTATGCCTAGCGCGGTGGCGGGTGCAACAGCCTTATATTGTGAAAACTTTGAAAGAGAAGCTGAAAAATATTTAGCCAAATAAAAACCTGTCGATACCGACACTATAGATCTATACTTGGACTGCAACTCAGCATTAATGATATAACCTTAACCAACATCATCATGACGCGTTTTATTTCCTATCTTGGATCAATACTCTGTTTACTGTCGAGTATATTGTGTATTTCAACCAGCCAAGCTTTGGCTTCGCAGCCTAATGAGGCTTGGATATTAGTTGATATCGACTCCGCGCAGCTTTTAGTAAAAAGACAAAATAAAACCGTGCGCACTTTTGAAAATATTGCTATCGGGCGTGGTGGTGCCGGCAAATATCGCATACGAGATGATGGTAAAACACCCATAGGCGAGTTTAAGGTCGCATGGATAGGTGAAGATAGCCAGTTTCATATGTTTTTCGGCCTTAACTACCCTAACCTAGAGCGTATCAAACGCGCTTACCATAGCGGCGAAATCGATCGTCGTACCTACTATCGAATTTGGGATGCTTTAGCGCTTGGAGAAGTTCCACCACAAAATACAAAGCTTGGTGGTTATCTCGGCATCCATGGTCTTGGCTCGAGAGATCCCGACATGCACCGACAACTAAATTGGACGCAAGGCTGTATCGCGCTCACTAATAGACAAATCGAAGAACTTTCGCGCTGGCTAAAAGTCGGTACCAAAGTTGTCATTCGCTGAATATCAACTGAACAATCAAATCGTTACACATTCATTAAATATTTGACGAAACTGAAAAAATTGCTAACATGGCGTGTGAAAGCTTAATGCAGCAATTACTGCGTCAATCGGGCTCTAAAATATTGGGAGATAATACCTATGATCAAATTGAAATCTGTATCTAAATTAGCGATCGTTGCCATTACTGTTGGCGCGCTATATGGTTGTGCTGGACATGAAGACCTAGAAGCTGCCATTGCTGAAGCACAATCTACTGCTGATGCTGCGGCGGCTGATGCTGCGGCTGCATTAAGTGCTGCTAATAGTGCTAAATCTACTGCTGACAGCGCTTCAAGTGCTGCTAGCGCTGCTCAAAGAGACGCTGACGCTGCTTACAACCTAGCTACTGAAGCTAATGATTGTTGTGAAGCAAACACTGATCGTCTTGATCGTATGTTTAAGAAATCTATGCAAAAATAGTATTTCTCGAAACAAAAAACCCGCTCTAAAATTTAGAGCGGGTTTTTTTATGCCTCAAATAAAAAGAACTATTGATCCAACATAACCACTTCAGGCTTAGCTGAAGAACCTAATGATATCGTCACAGGCATACCATCTGCCCGATCAACAATTGACGATAAGCGCGCCCATTCAATATTTGCCTCTCGCTCCAGCGTCGCATCAATAATCGCTTTGACGACAGGCGTCTTATTGACCCCATCGTCTTCAGGGTTTTTACTCAAAGCTTCGTGAACTTCTATATAAAGTTTATCCTTATGCCAACCAACCTTATAAGGTTGATCCACAAGCCTGACTTTAATACCAAGATCCACCGAAGCAAATAGCGCTTCAATATTTTCAGGATAAAGTCGAATACAGCCATGAGTCACTTGCATGCCGACACCGGCCGGACGATTGGTACCATGAATTAAATAACCAGGTATACCTAAGTTCAACGCAAATTTACCTAATGGGTTGTCCGGCCCAGGCGGCACAACCTTAGGTAGAGGGTCACCATCTGCAGCATGCTCCTCACGAATCGATATAGGAGGTATCCATGTTGGATCTTTACGTTTTCTGACAATCTTGGTTAAACCCAACGGGGTAGACCAATCTACGCGCCCGACACTAATAGGATAAGTCACCACCTGCGCAGGCTGATCTTTTTCAGCCTTGAGATAGTGATAAAGCCGCATCTCTGAGATGTTAATAACAATGCCTTCACGTGGTGCCTGGGGTAGCACAAATTGGCTAGGCAAAATTATTTTAGTCCCTGCACCTGGGAGCCATGGATCAACATCTGGGTTAGCTCTAACAATTTCTTCGTAGCCTAAACCCCATTCACGCGCGATATCAGACAGCGTATCTTCATACTTGGCATAGACATAATCGACTTTACCAATGACATCTGAACCATCAGCAGGTAAGTCATAGGTATTGGCAACCACTTTGCCGACAAACAAAAAACTCACCAAAACGGTAGCTAATGCTGTGCGCAGAAAATATATTTTCATACAACAACCATCTACTTCAATTACCCAATTTTACCATATCAGACTTATCTGAATAAAACCTATCTATCACTCAAATATTCACGTATTCGCTCAATACCCTGCTCAAGTCTCGATTGCTCGGTGGTATAAGCAAATCGAACATAGTCCTGAGCATTATTGCTACCGAAATCATTACCAGGCGTTAAGGCAACAGCGGCCTTTTCCAGCAGATCATTAACAAACTCATGACTATCTTGGTGCAAGCTACTACTTTTTGCATAGAGATAAAAAGCACCCTGAGGGTGTGACGGTATAACAAAACCTAACTCTTTTAACGCACATATTAAATAGTCGCGTCGGTCTTGAAATACCAACCGTCTACGCTCCAACTCTTGCAGAGTCGACTCTTCGAAAGCCGCTAAGGCTGCGTACTGAGCAGGTGTATTCGTTGCGAGAAAAAAATTCTGCGCTAATTTATCAATAGACTTGTTTAGTGATCCTGGCATAACCAACCAACCGACACGCCACCCCGTCATACCGAAATACTTAGAAAAACTATTTACAACAATGACATTATCCGTGACAGATAATATGGACTCAGGTTCAGTATCGTAGACCAGCGATTGATAAATTTCGTCTACGATCAAAACAGCATTTCGCTTAGTGACCACATCCACGATTCTTTCTAATTCTGATTTCGGACAACAGGTGCCGGTTGGGTTTGATGGTGAAGCAAGTAATACTGCTTTAGTTTTTGCACTCCAGTTCTTCTCGATAAGTGCGGCAGTCAATTGATATTGCGATGTCTCATCAACAGCAATACCCGTTGGTTGCCCTGCCAACAAATGCACAAAATGACGATTACAGGGATAACCAGGGTCCGCCATTAAGACTTCATCACCAGGGTCTAATGTCGCTGATAAAGCAAGTTGTAACGCACCCGAACTCCCTGGCGTTACCGCAATACGATGACTACTTATCTGCAAACCGAAATGAGTAGAGTAATAGCGACTGATTGCGCCTCGCAGATCAGGTAGCCCAAGCGCTGGCGTGTAGTGCGTGTGACCACACTTTAAGGCATCTATTCCTGCCTCAACAATACCTTGTGGCGTAGAAAAATCTGGCTCACCAATCTCCATATGTATCACGCCTACGCCGCGCGCTTCCATTTCTCTCGCGCGCGCCAAAACATCCATGACTTGAAACGGCTGTATTTCATCGGCGCGGCGTGACGGAATCATAGGCGTTATGCCATTAGGCTTAGCGATTCAACATCCATGATGTGAACATCAGTAAAGCGCTCAGCCAATTCACCACCGATAACTTGCATCGGCTTACCTGGCTCGCCTAAATCAGAAACGATTAATTCCGCTGAACTAAAATCATGTCCAACAGTAAAATCATTAACCGTTATCAAGGTTTTCAGGCTTGCCGCTTTTGAAGACTGAATACCATTACCCGAATCCTCAAAGGCAAGGCATTGTTCTGCAACCAATCCCATTTCTCGCATCGTATAATCATAGATATCCGGTGCAGGTTTTTTCTTAGGTACGATATCACCGGCAGCGATCAACTCGAACCAATCGATGGATAACGCACCCAAGGTATTTTCTAGTAATGCCGTGACATTATGTATTGTTGTTGTCGTCGCAATAGCGAGCCGAATATTAGCTTGCTTAGCCTCATTGAGTAAGCGCTCGACGCCTGGGCGCAAGGTCACTCCACCATCAGCAACCAGTTTTTTGTAATGTTCAGTTTTGGCAGCATGCAAGGTGGCAAAATAGTCAATTAAATCGCCTGTCTTAGCTTCAAACGGGGGATCATATTGTTCAAGATAGTGACGCATACGTTCCTTACCACCTGTGACCGAAAGAAGCTCCAAGTAAAGCTCAGTCGACCAATTCCAAGAAAGGCCAGCATCCACAAAAGCCTTATTAAAGGCGACCAAATGTCCCTGCTCTGTATCTGCCAATGTACCATCGACATCAAAGAGATAGGCTTCAAAAACACTCATCACAACTCCTAAAATTAAAAAATATTAAAAAACTAAGACACTTACATATGACACGAAAGCTTATCAAAGCAGTCAGCTCGAGAATAGCTTTATACACGATTTGAACTTGGTCATCGCTGATAAATATGCTATAAGGTTAGGTTTTACACTTGGCGAGTGAAGGAGTACGGCATGCCTAAAGCAAAAACCAAAAAGGCGCCTGCAAAGAAAACTGTCAAAAAGAAGGTTGTAAAAAAGGCCGCGCCTAAAAAAGCAGCTAGTAAAAAAACTTCGCCGAAAAAAAGCGTAGCCAAAAAGAAAACCGTCAAAAAAGCCGCTCCCAAGAAAAAAACAACAGCGAAAAAGACAGCAAAAAAAGCTGCTCCTAAAAAGAAAGTTGCAGCAAAAAAAGCCGCTCCCAAGAAAAAAGCCGTCGCTAAAAAAGCTACGGTTAAGACCGCTAAAAAGAAAACAGCTAAACCCTCAACGGCTAAAAAAGCCCCAGCAGTGAAGAAGGCATCAGTGAACGTAGCAGCAAAAAAAACATCACCACCACGTCCCCAGTCAACAAGCCAAGCTAAAAAACAAGCCGCACTTGAAGGCAACGATATTTTAGCGATGGGTGATACCCCTATCGCGCCGTATAAAGAAAAACGTGGCGAATCGTACATGAGCGATGAACAAATCGCGCATTTTCGAAACATACTCAATACGTGGAAACAAACATTGATGCAAGAAGTGGATCGTACTGTGCATCATATGCAAGATGAAGCAGGAAATTTTCCTGACCCCAATGATCGTGCGACACAAGAGTCAGAGTTTACTATCGAGCTTCGTACGCGAGACAGAGAACGAAAACTCATCAAAAAAATTGATGAGTCTCTGAATCTATTGGATTCAGAAGATTATGGCTATTGTGAAACATGCGGTATTGAAATAGGGATACGCCGGTTAGAAGCGCGCCCTACTGCAACACAATGTATTGATTGCAAAACGCTTGATGAGATAAAAGAGAAACAAGTTAGTCGTTAACAAAATACCGATATAGAAAACAACATGGTGACTGAGAATCAAAATAAAGACACCATAGACTCCATTCTTCAGGCAGAACGTCGTTTCGCAGCGCCATGCCAATTTATTGAAAATGCATCAATAAATAGCCCATTATCTCTAGAAATACTTAACAAGTTAGCTCATGAAGACCATGAAGGTTTTTGGGCAAAACTGGCCCAAAATGAAATAGACTGGCATACGCCATTTTCTCGTACACTTGACGCAAGCAACGCCCCACACTATCAGTGGTTTAACGATGGCACTCTAAATATTAGTTATAACTGCATTG
>CAYUVE010000049.1:3989-12955 GCA_964447985.1 uncultured Thiotrichales bacterium | reverse complement strand
CTGATTGCAAAATGAAAACTGTTTTTATCAGCTTCTATTTCTTGAACAGAATCGTCGAAAATCATTAAAAAATTACGATCGCGAAAGTTACGGCTTAGCTCAGTTTGAATTCTGCCAAGAAGTTTAGGTAGATCAATCGAAGACCATTCCATTTCTGCAGTATTAAGTCGTGATAGCTTATGCAGCGCCGCGACCATTGCGCGAGCGCGATGCGATGAGCTTTTCAAGATATCAAGAAATTGCTGTTCTTCAGCGTTGAGAACGTTCCTATCTGCAAGACGTTGAGATAGCAGCATAGAAAACTGCTCTATATGGCGTATAGGAGCGCTTAAATCGTGGGAAACGATATAAGTAAAATCTACTAGCTCCTGCTGAAGCTGCTGACTGAGTTGAGTATTCCGTTTTTCTGCGCTCATAGGTCTATTCTGTGATGCATACCTAGTTTATCGGCAGTTAGCCAATTTGTCTGAAAAAAATCCTAAATCGTTTTGGCGCTACGCCGATACATTACCTACGATAAAAAATGTTGGCCACGATTCGATTTTGATACCGCCGATAACCACAAAAACTATAGGTGCATCATCATGGAAATGCTTGCAAAACATAAGCAAACGCGGGAAGGCGAAATGCTAAATTTACTATTGGTTGAGGATGACCACAATGACTACGTGATGCTAGTTAATGCATTACGGCGTCACGACTTCGAAGAATTTAACATCACCCGGGTTAGCTGCGTGGGCGATGCCGTCGACATGATCAATTCTGAAAATTTCGACATCGTTATTTCAGATCTTAACGTTCCAGATAGCAATGCAGCCAGTACTGTTTGCACGCTTGGTCAATACGCTGAGCAATTTCCTATCGTGGTGTTAACGAGTGTGAGCGATGAGCGTGTCGCGCAAATGGCCATTAGCACAGGTATCGAAGATTATTTCGTCAAAGATTATCTCAGTGATACTAATCTATTGTTTAAGACTATTAATTTTTCTATTGAGCGCCACCGTATCAAGACACAATTGCGTCGCGCCCGCAGTGAGCATGAGCATTTAGCCACTCACGATATAGTTTGTGATATTCCTAATCGCTTATTGTTTTTAGATCGCCTTAATCAAGCTATTTCGCAATCTGAGCGTTATGGTGATTCGATGGCCTTAGTATTTATTGATCTCGACGGCTTCAAGCCAGTAAACGACGGTCTGGGGCATGATGCCGGTGACTTTTTGCTATCGACAGTCGCGCGTCGTATTCAAAGTCAGATTCGAGAATCAGATACCATTGCCCGTATCGGTGGTGATGAGTTTGCCGTTTTGCTGCCGCGTTGTGATGACGCTATAAATCTTGACCAAGTTTTACAGCACATCAAGCGTGTTGTATCCGAACCGGTTATGTATCAAAGCCTGACGTGTTCTGTCACCGCAAGTATTGGTATAGCACGTTTTCCTAAGGATGCCTCGGCGCGTCACGAGTTAATGCATCATGCCGATTTAGCCATGTTTGAGGCTAAATCTCAGGGTGGTAATCGTATCCGTTATTTCCGTGAGACTATGGCTGATGATCGTCAGCGTCGACGAGAGCTGGAAAACGATTTACGTGAAGCATTGGATCAAAAGCAATTGGGCCTATCGTATCAACCTGTCAAACAGTTTGATGATGACTCGCTTTATGGCGTTGAGGTCTTGTTGCATTGGCCGCGTTCCGAACATGCCGCCGATATGTATCATCGCGAGATTCTAAAAGTTGCAATAGATAGTCGGCTCATTGTTCGTCTTGGTCACTATATGTTGGATCAGTTATCGCTGGATATGGAACGCTTGGTTCAGTCAGGTGCGAAGCGCTTGTTAATCAATTGCAGCGTCGCGCAGCTACGCCACAATGGCTTCTTAGAAGCGCTGGCTGAAATTGGTCAACTGTGGAATAGTTTCGGTCGTGAATGTTTTGTCGAAATTGAAGAATCAGAAGCGACAACGGATCTAAGGCCAGTGGTTAACGTCATCAATAAGCTTAAAAAACATAATATTAAGTCCATTCTTGATCATTTTGGTGCAGGCCAAGCTTCTTTGTCCCATATCAAATCCATCGATGTCGATGTCGACGCGGTGAAGATAGACAGCAGCTATCTGTGTGATATCAATAGTGACAAGCGAGATACCAGTGTGCTGCGAGCGGTTATTAGTTTGATACATGATTTGGGGCTTGATTGTATTGCTCTGGGTGTGAAGACAGCCGGGCAAGACGCCTGTATCCGGTCGCTGGGTTGCCAGCTCGCACAGGGACGTTTTTATAAGCAAAATATCAGTCTCTGCGATTTACCTAGAGACAATAATAACATTGCACTATTGAGCAATCATCGTTAGGTCGGTCGTATCGTCATAGTGCGCATAGAAATAGCGCACTAGACATTTCTATAATTCTGTTCTGATTCCCTTTCGCTCGTTATAATGACGCGCTATCGTGCCAGTCGGTACTAAAGCGAGATCAGCATGGCCGGATTAAAGCCAGATAACGAAGCCTCAGCTTCATACGTTGCTCCCTGGGAGCGTGCGTTTGATAAATTCAGCACGCCGTTCGAAGAGTTTATCCACAACCAAACGAGTAGTGGCATCGTACTGATGATTGCCACGGTGATCGCCTTGGTGCTTGCAAACTCAGCGTTGGTGCATAGCTATCACCATTTTATCGAAACACCGTTTCGTATTGGTTTTGGCGATTTCGTGCTTGAGAAATCCCTGCATCATTGGATCAACGATGGCTTGATGGCCTTGTTCTTTTTTCTTGTCGGTCTCGAAATAAAACGTGAAATTTTGGTGGGTGAGCTGGCGTCACTGCGTAGTGCTATGCTGCCTATTTTTGCCGCCATCGGTGGTATGTTGATACCCGCTGGGCTTTATGCCCTGATGATTTCAGAAGGCGTGGCGGCTAAAGGCTGGGCGATCCCCATGGCAACGGATATTGCATTTGCAATTGGTGTCATGGCTTTATTGGGTAAGCGAGTGCCGCCGGCATTAATGATGTTTTTGGTGGCCTTAGCTATCGTCGATGACTTAGGTGCAGTTATCGTAATAGCCCTGTTTTATACCGAAACCATTTCCTTGCAAGCTTTGGCCTTAGTAGGAATATTTTTAGCTATATTAGTATGTTTCAATATGTTTGGTGTGCGGCGCCCATTGCCATATTTCTTGATTGGTATTTTGCTCTGGTTAGCCATGTTGAAATCCGGTGTTCACGCCACCTTAGCTGGCGTGCTAGTAGCCTTAACCATTCCTGCCATGCCTAAATATGATGCCAAGGTTTTTATGGAGCATATGGGCAAGCTGGTAGAGCGTTTTCGCGAAGCGCACCAAGAAGGTGTAGTCGTGATGCGAAATAATAGGCAGCGTACGGTTTTGCAAACCATGGAAAACGGTATTCACATGGTTGAAACACCATTGCAACGGCTGGAGCACAGTTTTCATATTCCCGTGGGCTTTTTCGTTATTCCAATTTTTGCTTTGGTCAATGCCGGCATTCCTATCGATTTTTCCGCATTGGGACAAACATTTGCTCATCCAATTACATTAGCGATTATCGTTGGTTTAATTGGTGGTAAGTTTCTCGGTATTTTTGGCGTCGCGTTCATCGTCGTAAAGCTAGGTATTGCGCAGTTACCAAAGGGTGTTGCATTACGGCATATCGCGGGTGCCGCCTTACTCGCCGCTATCGGTTTTACCATGGCGATATTTATTGCCGAGCTTGCATTTGTGGGTGAGCAAGAAGCCTTATTGATGGCCAAAACCGGTATTCTCATCGCCTCCCTCATCGCAGGCATAGCAGGTAGCGTCTGGTTGCTCATGTGTAAGCCTGTCGACTCAGCGGTCGATAACAATAACTAGAAATCTCAAGCAATAGATTTTCAGGAGTCATTATGAAACTGATCTTATTAGGCGCTCCAGGCGCAGGGAAGGGCACACAAGCCTGTTTTATTACCAAAGAATACGATATTCCACAGATATCTACGGGTGACATGTTGCGCGCAGCCGTTCGCGAGGGCACACCGCTGGGTATAGAAGCCAAGAAAGTCATGGATGCCGGTGGTTTAGTATCAGATGAAATCATATTAGGTTTGGTCAAAGAGCGTTTGGCGCAAGACGATTGTGCTAACGGTTATTTGCTTGATGGTTTTCCTCGCACTATCGCGCAAGCGGAAGGTATGAAAGAGCTAGGTATTAACGTCGAGTACGTAGTAGAAATTAACGTCGAAGATGAAGAAATCGTCGAACGTATGGCAGGGCGCCGTTGTCATCCGGGTTCGGGTCGTACCTACCACGTAAAATATAACCCGCCTAAAGAAGCTGAAAAAGACGATGTGACTGGCGAGCCATTAATTCAGCGTGATGATGATAAAGAAGAAACCGTGCGTAAACGGCTAGAAGTTTATTACGCTCAGACGTGTCCTTTAATTGATTACTATGCCGGGCAAGAAGGTGATGATGCACCCCATTACATCCGCGTTGAGGGTGTCGGAAGTGTCGAAGATATCAAGCAGCAGGTTCTAGACAAGCTAGCCGCCTGATTTTCCCAGATATCACCATTTTCTGCTGAGCGGAGTTTAGTTTCACCCCAAGGCAAGGTAAACTGTCGGCTGTTTTTTGAGTCCAAGGTCATCATATGTCAGAAATGTTATATCCGGAGCTTTATAAATCGCTAGAAAGCGTCCGCTGGAATATGGAAAAGGATATACCGTGGGATCAATTCGATGGTGACAAGCTCACTGATGAGCAGGCACTAACCATTAAGCACAATGCCATTACCGAATGGTCGGCATTGCCTGCGACAGAAATGTTTTTGCGCGATAATCGTGATGATTCTGATTTCTCAGCATTCATGTCAGTATGGTTTTATGAAGAGCAAAAACACTCATTAGCCTTGATTGAATACCTGCGTCGCTTTCGTCCAGATATCGCGCCGACAGAAGAAGAATTACATAACGTTCGATTTCAGTTTGATGAAGCACCGGCAAACGAAACATTAATGCTGCATTTTTGTGGCGAGATCCGGTTAACTTATTGGTATCGTTGCGCGTCCGAGTGGCATACCGAGCCTGTCATCAAAAAAATATACAGTACCTTGTCGGCTGATGAGGCGCGTCATGCCTCGTGTTATATGCGTTACATGCGTAAGGCGATCGATACCTTAGGCGATCAAGCGCGTTTAGCTTTCGCCAAAATTGGTGTGCTTATGACGAATACCAAAACCTCGCGCGCTATGCATCCCACTAACCTGCATGTCAGCGAAGCTTTGTTTCCTAACGATACCGTGCAAAGCAAAATGCCAGACCCAGATTGGTTAGAAAACTGGCTTAACACTCAGATTAAGTTTGATAAGGGTTGGGAAGATAAAGTGGTCACAGCAATTTTGCGTAAATTATCTGGCTTGTTCGAGATTAGTCTCGATTGCGCCAAAGATTTACGTATGTATCGCAAGCAGCTTGCAACCGCCTAGTTATTAACGAGACTGTATTTCTTTTTCCTCTAAACTAGAGATGTAGCCTGGGTTGAGTGATAACGAAACCCGGGTGTTAAGTTTTCCGTTACACTTTCTCAAAGTGTTGTTTTTCCAAAATGAATATTTACGAAGAACAAGTTAGAAAGTTTTATTCCGAAATTTGGAATAGGAAAAATTTGCGCGTTATTCCTCAAATACTTCACGAAGATTTTGAGTTTCGAGGTTCTCTAGGGAGTGCGTCCCGAGGTCATGAAGGTTTTATAAATTATCTACAGAGTATTCATTCCTCATTGTCAGGCTATCAATGCATAATTGAAGATATAGTGATTCAGCCCGAAAAAGTCTTTGCAAAAATGACGTTTACCGGTGTTCACATTGCAGAGTTTATGAGTTACGCAGCCACCAACAAGCAAATCTCTTGGGCCGGTGCAGCGCTTTTTACATTTTCGGGTGAAAAGATTGCAAGCTTGTGGGTATTAGGAGATTTAAAGGGACTGGAATCGCAATTAAATTAGTAAAGGTGAAGCATTTTTACTGATAAGGCCGCGAATTTAGACCTTTAATCGAGTTATAAACTCATATAGACTGGTTTCCAGTGCAGTAGGGCGCAACTGGGTTCGCGGAGAGGGGATGATCCCCACCTAACTTAGATAAAATAATTCAGTCCTTCTTTCTACCTGTATCGCGGCCGACAGGAAATACGAAAGGAGGATTTCAATGAAATCACTACCCAAAAAACCTTGTCTCGAGTTTCTAAAAAAAGAAGCTAAGGCACTACAAGCGCAACATAAGCGAAGAGATAGCTCGTGTTGTGAGCAAATCCGTTCAAACGATACATCGTTTAAATCTATGACAGATGACGAAATGTTTTCGTCAAGATTTTCTATTAACGATGCCCAAAGAATTGTAGCGCGAGAATACGGTTATTCGAGTTGGGCAACTCTAAAGCATTACATACAGTCATTAGATGATCCCTTATATAACAGCGTGTCTGATAAAAAGGCTTATCATCAACGCATTGTTGGTTCATATGATGAGCGCAGTAAAACTTACGATAATTTTATCTGGGCGCGCGAATGGTCTATTCAGACGGTTGAGTTTTGTCCGCCTAATCAGGGAGAGAAGGTGTTGGATATCGCCTGTGGTACAGGCACCATCGCTTTTTATATTGCTGATAGGGTTGGTCCTGAGGGGCATATAACCGGTGTCGATATCTCAGCAGGAATGATTAAAAAGTGTAGTGAGAAGTTGCAGGAGCTTGACTTAAAAAATATGACATTTATCTACTCCGATGCAGAAGTTCTCGATTTTCCAACGAATAGCTTTGACAGGATGTACTGCAGCGCAGGATTGTATTGGATGATCAACCCATTGGCGGCGTTACGGCATTGGTGTGAGTTGCTTAAGCCCAACGGCTGGTTGTCTTTTAATGCCTGGCCGGGTAATTCATTTGTTTGGGGTAATGGTGAAAGGCGAGCGTTACGCAAATACGGAATAGAATCTACCGTTCACGAATTTTCCGGCAGCAAGAAAAAGCTTCGACAATTGGTAGAGTTGGCTGGATTTGAAAAAATAGACATACATGAAGTTGAAAGAGGGCGCTGGGCCGATCCCGATACGCTTAAGAGGCCAATCAAAGCGGGCGGTTACACGCCAGGCCAACATCCGGATCCGTTAGAAGGTGTATCTGAAGAAATCCTGCAGCTTGCGCAAAAAGACTATGAGGCAGAAGTAGATAGACTGACCACGGAGAAAGGCGTTTGGCATGATATGACAACGTATTTTGTCTGTTGTCAGAAATAGCGAGAAAGATATAAGGGGCAGACTCAAGTTTTCTTGCTGCCCCATTTTAGTCAGCTATTGCTAGCCTTCGCTTAAATCGGCTTCGATAATATTTTCGGCATAAGATTGATAAGCGTCGCCAAATTGTTTCGCCATTTGGTCAGGAAACAAGTGAAAGTCTCCAGCTTTTAGTGAACTGACAATACCTTCTGAAACCTCGGAAACAGGTGAGCCCATACCTTCCATGCCTGCCTGTACGGCCATGTCTGTATCAATAGGCCCAGGATGAACGCTCAGTACCTGAATACCTTTTGGGCTGAAGCTATCTTTCAAACCCTGAGTAATGGTATACGCCGCTGCTTTAGAGGTAGAGTAAGTGGTAAATGGAAAGAAATTTTTAATTGAAGCAATTGAGTTAAGTTGCACAAAAGCACTCGGACCATTGTTTTCCAATATGGGGGCAAATGCCTTGGCCATGCGAATCAAACCAAAAACATTAATATCGAATTCGCGCTGTAAAGCAGATTCGCTATGATCCGCTAGAGGCTCAGCGGTTTCCAGAATGCCTGCGTTATTGACAACAATATTCACATCGGTTGCCTTAGTAGCAAGTTCTGTAATGGTATCTGCTTTGCTGATATCAACATGAACGGGAACCACCTTGTCACCATGCGCGTTGACCAGCTCACTTGCAGAGTCCAGATTTCTTACAGCTAAATAAACTTTTTTAGCGCCGTGTTGAATAAATGATTCAACAATTGCTTTGCCAATGCCGCGATTGGCACCAGTAACCAGAGCGATTTTATCTTTAACGTCAAAACTCATCGTAGTGTCCTTTGGGTAAATGTGTTGTGAGAGCAAGAGAAACTAATTATGTACCAATCAGTACATATTGTGAATATTTTACCGATCGGTATAATTATGTCAACAAGTTCTTTTGGAAAGTTTTATGTCAGGTGGTCGGCAAAGAGAATTTTGCAAAACACAAGCGCTAGACGCGGCAATGAAGGTTTTTTGGAAAAAAGGCTATGTCGGTGCATCCTTATCTCATTTGACTGAGGCTATGGGTATCAATAAACCCAGCCTTTATGCCGCCTACGGCGACAAAGAGCAACTATTTATAGAGGCGATTAATTATTATCTCGATATATACGCAAAGCCGCATACAAGTCATTTGCTCGAAGATTTGCCCTTAAAACAAAGACTGCTCAACTACATGCTGGCGGTGCTGGATGGTCAGTGTCACTATGATAGACCACAAGGCTGTTTTGTTTCACTTTGTGTCAGTGAGGCGGAATCAGGAGTATTTCCAGACGCCGCCGCGCAGTCAGTCGGCCAAGCTAAGGATTATGCAGAAAAGCTTTTGCGAAAACTGTTCAAACAGGAGACCGCCAAAGGTAACCTCGATTCCTCAATAGATCCGAAGTCATTAGCGCAATATTTATTGATCATTTTGCATGGCACTGCAGCAATGGCACGCGGAGGCAAATCCAAGAGAGATTTAGAACCATTGGTGAAAATGGCGGTTAATACTATTTGTAATGAGTATGGGATTGAATAGGGTTCCTGCTCAACTATTTTATAAATCTGTTTCGCTGCTCGCTTTTAAATTTGTATGACTTACTCTCTAAGTAAGCGCTAAAACGCTACTTAGCGATTAGGTAGCTTTACAATTTGTAGAATACCAAACAGTCCCACCATTA
>CAYUVE010000049.1:0-3979 GCA_964447985.1 uncultured Thiotrichales bacterium | reverse complement strand
GTAGTGTTGCAAATATGCCGCCCGATGTTGTGATCCATAGCTTCATATGCACCAGGCCGATTGACGCGATGACCCAAAGGAAATCACCTAGGGCGAAATATATAATAAGCTTTCTTATGGGTTGATCGGCGAAGGATGCCCAGATAAGGTGTGCAGCATTAATTAACAAAACGATGCCGATGCCTAAAATTAATTCTGCCGGTGCTGTATCTGCATTAGCTAAAAACTCCGTTACGTACGCAGGTCTTATAGCGAACACAAGACCAAAGACCAGGCAGCTCAGTGCATTTAGGCGCAATATGTGGCGTAAAGTAAACATGGCAATGTGTATGTAAACTAGGTTTACATATCTTACGATATTGGGAAACAGAATGTCAACCAGGTTAACAAACCGCGGAATCCCCATGGTGGAGTCTCAGACGTTGCCGCTTATGTATAATGCGTCTAAGTTGAATGATTCCATCCTGCGTTACATTTCTAGTGCCTTAGTAGAACAAGGTTATTCAGATATTAATCCCTCAATACTTAAGTTTCTGAGCGTGTTTGAATGCGATGTTAATTATGGCTCCGAAATAGCGAGAGCATTAGGCGTCTCTCGTCAGATGGTGGCTAAAACAGTCAAAGAACTTTGTCGTTTAGGCTATCTAGAGCAGCTTGATGGTCAAGGCAAGCAAAAACAAATACAGTTTACAGAGTCAGGTGAATGCTTAATCTCAGAAGCCAGAAAAGTTTTGGCAGACCTTGATGAAAGACTTTATAAACGATTTGGGAAAAATAATGTCTCAAACGTAATCAGTGATATGGAAAATATTAACAAGTTACTTGCTAAGCTATTGGACAAGTAATTAATTTAATTCTCTGCACGCATAGAAAAAATTTATAGTTTTTTGATAGATTGACTTGAAGGTTTTTAGCCCAACTTGTAATGAGAATGAATGTAGGTTTCTAAAAATTTCTAGATATCATTATGAGTAACCCCATCATCGCTTGGTTTCGCCAAGATCTCAGGTTGCACGATAATCCTGCTCTAAATGCTGCTGCGCAAACTAATCAGCCAATATTACCCGTTTATATTCTCGACGATAAAAACAGTGAGCAGTGGAAAATGGGTGCCGCCAGTCGATGGTGGTTGCATCATAGCCTGCAGCAGTTAAATCTAAGTTTAGACAATAATCTATGTTTAGAAGCAGGTGATGCAAAAGAGGTATTGCAGAAACTGATAGACGAAACTAAGGCAGACAGCGTCTATTGGAACCGTTGTTACGAGCCTTGGCGAATCAAACGAGATAGCGAAATAAAAAAACAATTAAACTCTAATGGCATCGAAGCAAAGAGTTTTAATGGTTCGTTATTGTATGAACCACACACCGCTCTCAAAGCTGACGGAACGCCTTATAAAGTGTTTACACCTTTTTATAAAAAAGGGTGTTTAGCCAAGCCTTTGCAACCCAATGAACCGCAAGCCATTCCAGATAATTTAAACTATTTTGAGCATCAGTCTTTATCGCTAGAAGAACTCGACTTAATGCCAGAAATACCTTGGTATAGAGATATGGAAGAAGCCTGGCAGCCTGGTGAACAAGGTGCACAAAAACGATTACACATCTTTCTCGAAAACGGCGTTAATGACTATAAAGTAGGCCGTAACTTCCCTGCGCAAGAAAATATATCGCGCTTATCACCGCACTTACATTTTGGAGAGATATCGCCAAACCAAGTGTGGTGCGAATCCAAAACCTATATCGATGCAGAAAACCAAGAAGACATAGAATGCTTTCATAGTGAACTGGGTTGGCGAGAGTTTTCAAATAATCTGTTGTATTACTTTCCTGATATCCCACGACAAAACCTACAAAAGAAATTTGATGCCTTTCCTTGGCGAAACGATCAAGCCGCTTTACAGTGTTGGCAACAAGGTCAAACCGGTTACCCAATTGTTGATGCCGGTATGCGAGAGCTTTGGCAGACAGGCTATATGCATAACCGCGTACGCATGATCGTCGGTTCGTTTTTAGTTAAAAATCTTTTATTACATTGGCATCATGGTGAAGATTGGTTTTGGGATACCTTATTGGATGCTGATCTGGCTAATAACAGCGCCAGTTGGCAATGGATAGCAGGTTGTGGTGCTGATGCCGCACCATACTTTCGAATATTTAATCCCGTCACCCAAGGGCAGAAGTTTGATAAAGAAGGCGTCTACGTCAGACAGTATGTACCGGAAATTGCCGCCTTGCCGGATAAGTTTATTCATAATCCCTGGGAAGCCAGCGAGGATATTCTTGCTGGTGCGGGTATTACCCTTGGTCAAACGTATCCAGAGCCTATTGTGGATTTGAAAGCATCTCGGGAAAGGGCATTAGCGGCGTTTAAACAGCTAAGTAATTAAGCAATTAGAGTCCTTGAGGGCTCTAATTGCGCCATCCTCGCGAACGCGGGGATCCATTCATTAAAAGGCGCCATTGTGTCTGAATAACAACATTTGATCAATATTGACATTTTGTTGTTTTCGAATTAGTCTATTTACTAGAAAAAGTCGGCAGAAAGTCCCATGCGCCTCTCTATAGAAATATCTCCAGAAGAACATCAACGCCTTAAAGCCGCCGCTGCGCTAAAAGGTCAGTCTATTAAAGACTATGTGCTTGAAAGAACTTTACCGAACGCTGATGAGCAAGCCGCCTTACGTGAACTCGAATCGTTTCTAGAGCCACGCATTGAAGCAGCTAAGCGAGGAGAGTTTTCCAAGAAATCGGTAGATGACATATTTGATGAGGCAGATCCCGACGGAAAATAATAACAATGGATCAGGGATATAAGCTCAGCAAGGATGCTGAAAAAGACCTTTACGAAGTTGCGCGTTATACCTTAGACAAATGGGGTAAAGCAGCACTGCAACAATACCGTGACGGATTAAAAGAAACTTTTGAAGCTATTGCACGAAATGAAGTTGTAGCTCGAAAATTTTCTAAAAGATTTCCTCAGTTGCGAGTAACTAAGTATCGTTATCATTATATTTTTTATACTAGTGAAGGTTCTGGTATGACTATAATCATTGGAGTGATCCATGAGAAAAGGAATATCGTCAAAAGATTAAAAGAACGTTTTTGATTTTATAGGCGTTTGCACCGTTTAAATGAAGTTAACTCAATAACCTAGTTCGCTCACCCTGCGCCCTGAGTAACTTGCGATAGTAAGTTACGAGGAAGTACCCCTGGGGTAAGCTTGTCGAAGGAACCCACCCCTTACCGTCATTCCCTTGGAGAAGGGAATCCACAAAAACTGTTTCACCGCGCCTTGCAGGCGCTGATGCGACTTACTTTTTTCAAAAAAAGTAAGCAAAAAACTTGCTCCTGATCAGCTGCGCCCGGAATAAGATCCGATTAGGATCTTATGAAGAAGTACTCTTGGGGTGGCCTGCGGCTTCCCTCGATAATTGCTTTAAACGCGGCGGTGGCTAAACTCACTCATGTTATTCGCTCAAACACACGCCACCTTAATCCGCGTTTAAAGCAATTATCTCGGCAGCTGATAAAGTCGCAGTAATGATTGGTGTGCAAAATAATTCAATTTAGGTTTTAAGTCGCGATTCAGTATAACGTAAGTGTCACAGCCGTTCGTATATGGAGTTATAATAAAAAACAAGATCGTGTATAGAAGGTCTGCTATTTAATAAGGGTGGAAAAGTACTATGGGAATCAGCTTTTGGCAGTTAATTGTCATTATTCTTTTATTTTTATTATTTACGTTGCGATGTCGGTGATTTATTTCGATAGTGTCTTATCAGCTTTGGGATAAGAGACGCGAAGTCTTTTGTAAAGCAATAAAAGAAGTTCGTCAGAAAGCAGGGTTAACTCAAAAGGAATTGGCGCATCAAATGGGAAAATACCAAAGTTATGTCTCAAAATACGAAAGCGGCGAAAGGCGCTTAGACTATGTAGAGCTAATAGAAGTTTTGGACGCCTGCGATGCAAGCATCAAT
>CAYUVE010000048.1:0-13112 GCA_964447985.1 uncultured Thiotrichales bacterium | reverse complement strand
ATACAACCATAATCAGATGGTATTGCTGTGAATGTTAATGGGACAGTAGTGGTAAAAAAGCAGGGCTGGGTCGGCAAGCTGAACAGCCGAAAGATTAACCGCAATACGTTTTAGATAAATACCAGATTTCTCCCATTCAACAATTTGCTGGCAAGATTTATAAAGCACCTCTGCACCTATTTCTGCAATAAGCTTAGACTGCTCAGCAACAGGGAGAAACACACCCGGCGGAACAATAGTGCCGTCGGGCTTCAACCAGCGTACTAAGGCCTCAGCACCAATAACTTCGCCAGTTTCCAAGTCGAGTTGAGCCTGGTAAAACGGCATGAATTGATTATGGCCTAGCGCATCGCGAATACTCGTATTAATCCCGATACGGTTAACGACCTTGTCAGATAATTCACGAGAATAGGCGACATATTGGTCACGACCGCGCTTTTTAGCCTGATTAAGAGCAATATCCGTTGCTGTTACCAAAGCACGCACATCACTACCATCGCCAGGGAACATCGCACTACCAACACTGACAGTCACTTTGTACTTTGTATCATTAACTTCTACAGGCATACCGATTTGTCTGCGCATATCTTCTATGCGTGTTCTTAGTGCAGGCACATCATGCTCAGCAATATCATTAAATATTGCGCCGAACTCATCAGGCCCCAATCGCGCAAACTCAACATCGCTTGGGAATTCAGCAATCAGCCGCTCCGTTAAGGCAGCGATTAACTGATCCCCTACTGCATGACCCGAGGTATTGTTAACGTCCTGGAAATGATCTAGATCAAAAATTGCAATAGCAGCCGTTTTTGGCTTATTTGTGGCGTTGGATTCAGTCATTTGACTCAAGCGATGCAAAAACCCTTCACGATTACTCAAGCCTGTCACAGCATCAATAAACGCTTTCTTCTCTAGCTCTTTAACAAGGCGTTGACGTTCATCATCAGACTGACGAAACGCGGCGAAAGCATCGCTGAGATGTTGGACTTCTTGGCTACCGCGGCGCGGCAATGCGATATCCTTTTCACCCTTAATATAAGACCTAAAGGCGTTAGTGATTTGTGTGATCGGTGACACCACTGCGCGCGCCGTGAGATAGTTGACTAAGACATAAACAATTGTCGTAATCACAAAAAAACTAACAATCAATTGGCTAAGTATCTCACCACGAGCGAACTGCTCAGTCACATCAATTTCCATATCAATCACACCGCGTAAATCACCCACCTGCCAATCATTCTTAGGTGAGTCAGGATGCGAGTTATGACAAGCAACACACACTTCGGAAGTTAAGGTAAATGCGTCGGCAATACGAAAGGTTGAGCGTTCTGCTGACCTATTTAATATCACTCGCTGCTCGTTCGTATTCACAGCAAGTTGATCCCAAGCTTCTACCTGAAATTTATCAAGCTTGCGATCAAGTCGATTCTTAAATGGAAATGGACTCACAACGCGAATACTAGATTGGCTTGCAGGACGATCCTGAGTCATTTCCAACAAAAACGTTGCCGGAATGGGGATCGTATTATCAACACCAAGATGAATATGGCTGACCTCAACTCCCGGTATTGAGAGTGCTTTTTTTACGACATTTTTCGCATAATAATCTTGTGCCGCCCTAAGGTTAGCCAGCAAATTAGCCGCATTATCCAAAGCATTATTGCGAACAATATTTTCAACAATATTTGGGGTAAGTAGATAAACGAATAATATGGCCACGCCAGAGATAATCGGCAACGGTAAAAGTAAACGCTGATAAAGATTGGCAGATCGCCTAGCAGTCATCATATTGACTGAGCCACACCCAAAATACCCACTAAATTAATAGGTATATCGACGACTCTGCTTATTTATTGACCACTATTTTTAAAATAGACTGTTTTCCTAGCCTTGATAGCGAGTAGGATCCGCTAAACCAGCTGCAGCGAAACCTTCAGCCCGCAGACGACATGAGTCGCAATGACCACATGCTCGTCCATCCGCATCGGCCTGGTAGCATGACACCGTCTGCGAATAGTCAACGCCCATCTTAATACCACGCTGAATAATTTCTGCCTTACTCATATTGATAAGCGGCGTGTGCAACTGAAACCGCCTACCTTCTATTGCAGCCTTTGTGGCCAAATTCGCCATATTCGTATAGGCATCAATAAATTCCGGGCGACAATCAGGGTAGCCGGAATAATCCACAGCATTAACACCAATAAAGACATCAGAGCAAGACAGCACTTCTGCCCAGGCCAGTGAATAGGACAAAAATACGGTATTGCGAGCTGGTACATAGGTAACCGGAATAGCCTCACCCCCAGACTCAGGAACGGCGATTGAAGCATCTGTAAGTGCCGAACCACCAAGATCGCCCAAAGCACCTAAATCAATAGTACGGTGCTCCACGACTCCAAATTGTTGCGCTAAGCGACGCGCCGCATCTAATTCGCTGACATGGCGTTGGCCATAGTTAAAGCTCAGCGCATAACATTCATAGCCTAGGTGCGTCGCATCAGCGAGCACAGTGGCGGAATCAAGTCCGCCCGAAATCAAGACAATCGCCTTAGCCTTCATGTGCCCGGCACCTCACCCCAAAGCATTTTATGTAACTGGATTTGCATACGAATTTGGCGCTGATCTGCCAATAGCCAATCAGCCAAGTCTGTGGGCGATAATTGCTTATACACCGGCGAGAACAAAATCTCACAGCGATCTGCAAGACCATGCTTGTCGATATATGACAAAGCCCAGTCGTAGTCAGCCCGATCAGCTAATACAAACTTCAACTGATCGCGCGCGTGAAGATGATCATAGTTTTCTATTTTGTTTTTATCTGACTCACCTGAACCAGGAGTCTTGACATCGATCACTCTATCGACGCGGCGATCTACTTGCGAAACATTCATTGCACCGCTAGTTTCTAGTGAAACCTGAAATCCCGCATCACAAAGCTGGCTCAACAAAAGCAAACACTGTCGCTGCGCAAGAGGCTCACCCCCTGATACGGTAACTCGAGGTGTATTAAATGCTCGGACTTTTTCGAGAATAACATCGACCTCCAATACTTCGCCGCCGTGAAACGCATACTCGGTATCGCACCAAACACAACGCAAGGGACAGCCAGTCAACCGAATAAAAACTGTAGGAAACCCGACCTCACGCGCCTCGCCTTGGATAGAACAAAAAATCTCACTAATGCGTAGTGATGTATCAGCGCTAGACATGGAATAAAACTTAGAGAAAAAAGGAACTAACGACCGTCAGCATCCATTTGGTCAAGTCGCTTCTGAGCCAACTTGCCAGCAGTGGTATTAGGAAAAGTATCGACCAGCTTTTGCAGACTGGCACGCGCCTCTGCCCATTGCTTTAGCTCATAATACGAAAAACCAATCTTTAGTAGAGCATCTTGCACTTTATTACTTTGCGGATGATCACGTAACACCTTATTTAATTCTTCGATCGCAACGGGGAAGCGGCGTGTGACGTAATTCGCCTCGCCTAACCAATATTTTGCGTTCGCAGCGTATTTACCACTAGGATAACGTTCGATATATGATTTAAATGCGACAATCGCATCGTCATAACGTCTTGCTCGAAGAATCTCGAAAGCTGTCTGATATTCTGACAGCTCTTTGCGATCATCCGTTGTCGTTGAAGTATCAGGGTTAGCGGTTTCAGCAGTCGGGGCTTGTGCGCTCTCGGTGACGCCGGTAGACTCCAGCGCCGACAAGCGCTGATCAAGATCGAGATAGAGATCACGCTGGCGCTTTTTTATCCCTTCTATACTATGGTTAAGCTGTTCCATCTCACCCCGCATTGCTTGCACATCCTGTTGCAGGGTTTCGATACGACGCAGCATTTCTACCAAAGGCTGCGATTCCATTGTTCGTTCAAGCCGAGAAACTCTTTGCTCTAGCTCAGCATCGGCCACGGCTATACTCGCGGTACTAATTCCACAAACTATAGCTAAACCTAAAACAATCGCTTGAAAACGCAACATCATCTATCTCTATCGTGAATAAAGAATTTCTACTCGGCGATTCTGCCCCCAAAAGCTCTCGCCCTGGCCAATTTGAGCTGGGCGCTCTTCACCATAGCTAATGGTTTCAATCTGGCTCGACGATGCGCCTTGTAATAATAAAAAGTCACGCACTGATTTAGCACGGCGCTCACCCAAGGCAAGATTATACTCACGCGTGCCACGCTCATCGGTATGACCTTCCAAAATTACATCGATATTGGGGTTTTCTGCCAGAAATTGCGCATGCGCTTCAATCATCGCGGTATATTCATTAGCAATCACGTTAGAATCTAAAGCAAAATAAATGACGCGTTCTGCTAGTGGGCTATTAGGGTTGTTTAACTCTTCGATATCATAAGCGCCACCACTACTAACACCGCCAGTCTCCGCGCCCGTTACACCGCCGTTATCACCCACCCCGCCGATCAAAACACCATCGTCTTGACCATCACCAGACTCTGTTGAAAACTCTGATGGTTGGCGGTCTTCGATAGCAACACCCTCACCGGTTTGCTTAGTAGATGAGCAAGCCGCTAGACCTAGAATCACCACAGCCGACAGCAGTAGCTTAAAATGTATATTCATTATATTTCCTCTATCTCGTGCTAATTTCTAAAAGGTGACCATACTGGCTCTCGTGCATCACCATCCTGAATACTCAGACGCTGGTGAACCCGGCCGTCTGTCGACACGGCAGCCAGGACGCCTCGGCCCTCCTGCTCCGTGGCATAAATGATGATGCTACCATTTGGTGAAAAACTTGGCGACTCATCAAGCGACCCATCTGTCAGCACTCGCAAGGTGCCAATATCCATATCAAGGACAGCGATACGATAAGCCCCTCCACTATTGTTACCGACATGCACCATAGCCAGGAATTCACCATTCGGGGAGAAACGCGGTCTTGCATTGTATTTGCCTTCAAACGTCAGTCTTTCACTGCGACCGCCTTTTGCAGAAATCCTATAGAGCTGCGGACTGCCACCTCGATCAGAAGTAAACACCAGCTGCTTGCCATTAGGCGACCATGTTGGCTCGGTATCGATCGCTGCGCTACTGGTCAGACGCCTTAGCTGTTTACTCGCAATATCCATAATATAGATATCTGGATTACCATCCTTGGATAGCACCAAGGCCAGCTCTTTACCATTTGGCGACCACACCGGTGCACCGTTAAGTCCTGGGTAGGACGAAACGGACTGACGATTACCCGTTGCTACTTCTTGTACGTAAATTCTCGGCCGACGCTCCTCATAGGAAACATAAGCGACATGTTTACCATCCGGTGACCAGCTTGGCGATAGAATTGGCTCTGGCGAATTAAGCAAAGATTGCGGGTTATAGCCATCCGCATCTGCCACTTGTAGGGAGTAACGCTTCTTACCCGAGCTTTCAATTACGGATATATATGCAATACGTGTTGCAAAAGCACCTGGCTGACCTGTTAGCGCTTCGTAAACAATATCGCTAATTTGATGTGCCGCATTACGTAAATTAGTTTTATCTGCTTTCAAGGCGTAACTGATTAAGCGCTTACCCTTAAACACATCAAAAACATAAAACTCAATCACGTAAACGTCAGACTCTTGAGTAATATTACCAATAACTAAATGGTTAGCGTCGAGCAACTTCCAATCACGAAACCTGACATCATCAATATTCGTTGGCTGTGATAAAAAGTCACTGGGGTCTATCGGTTCATACAACCCCGTGCGTGCTAAATCACTGGTGACAACACCCGCGACATCGGTTGGGATCACCGTGGCACTCTCCCAACCAAAAGGTACGATGGCAATGGGTACCGCCGTATCAATACCTTCGGTAATCTCAATCACCAATGGCTTTGACCAAATAGGCGTCGCCAACAATAGTAATAAACAAGCCAAAAAGGTTTTGAGTAATTTCATTTAATTTTCCGGTCTAAATACTAGCTTTAAGTCTCGTGCAAAAAGGCTGGGATCTTCCGGCGCCGGTAATGGTTCAGCTCTGTAAACCGCGTTTTCGACGGAGTTACGAAATTGCTCGTCGCCATCACAATCACGCGCTACGGCATCTAACACCGTACCACCTGGCCCTTGCTTTACATCTACCGTACATTCCCAACCTACTTGAAAGTTTGATGGCCGCAACCAAGAACTTTGAATTTTTTGTCGAATATCACTGATGTAAACCTGCTTTAAAATATCTAACTGGCTTTGGTTTTCAGAATCAAGGCCACGCCCTTCACTCTCAAACAATTCGTTTAAGCGCTGCTCTTCAAGCTTGCGCTCCGCCTCTTCAGCAGCTTTGCGGCGCGCCTCGGCCTCGGCTTTTTTACGCGCTTCTTCAGCTTTGCGCTTGGCCTCTGCTTCCGCCTTCTTCCTCGCTTCTTCCTCAGCTTTACGCTTTGCTTCTATTTCAGCCAAGCGTTTTTCTTCAGCCACTTTTTGCTCTGCTAGTTTCTTCGCTTCAGCCTCGGCTTTTTTCTTAGCCTCTTCAGCTTGTCGCTTGGCTTCTTCTTCAGCTTTGCGTTTACTCTCTATTTCCGCTAAACGTTTTTCCTCGGCCGCTTTTTGCTCTGCTAGCTTCTTCGCTTCGGTTTCGGCTTTTTTTCTTGCCTCTTCAGCTTTGCGCTTAGCTTCTTCTTCAGCCTTGCGTTTAGTTGCTAACTCCACCAATCGCTTTTCTTCAGCCGCCTTTTTCTCTGCCAACTTCTTAGCTTCTTGCTCCGCTTTTTTCTTTGCTGCTTCGGCTTGTCGTTTAGCCTCTTCTTCAGCCTTGCGTTCTTGCTCGGCCTTCTTAGCAGCGTCTTCTAACTGCTTTTGGCGATCACGCTCTGCTTGTCGCTTAGCTTCATCCTGCTGCTTAAGCTTCTCTATCTGCTCCTTTACTGCGTTCTCGTCTACTGCTGCGCCTTTAATAATCTCGACCGGTGCACGAGCCGCCGGTGTATTGATAGGCGTACTGTGCTCAAAACCAAACACTAATGCTGCACCTATCACCACATGCACCAAAGCAGCCAAAAAAAAGGCTCTAAATTTCTCGTAAAAAGCCAACATTATTTTTTATTTTTAGTTCTCTGGTGGGTCTGTCAGAAACCCCACACTCGGCACACCCGCTTGCTGCAATAAGACCATTGCCCCCATCACTCTACCGTAGTCAACATTCTTATCACCACGCAACATGACTTTTGTTTCTGGCTTATGGCGCAATACCGCGGCGACATAAGTTTTAATCTCTTCCTCTTGCTTGGGTAAATCAGTATTGTCTCCTGCATCGAGGTAATAATTACCCTCTGCATCAACACTTACGACCAGAGTTTCAATATTTGTTTCGTCAATAGTGTTGGCTTCAGCTGTCGGTAAATCGACTTCTACACCTTGTTGTAGTAAAGGCGCAGTGACCATAAAGATAATCAGCAATACCAACATCACATCGATATAAGGCACGACGTTAATCGATGACATAGGCGGCTTACGTTTATGGCGACGCATCTTCCAACACCTACTTAGACATGTGCCTGACGATGGAGAATACTGGCAAACTCTTCCATAAAATTATCGTAACGACTAATCAAGCGCTCTACATCGGTGTTGTAGCGGTTAAAGGCAATAACCGCAGGAATCGCCGCAAACAACCCCATTGCCGTAGCGATTAGAGCCTCAGCGATCCCGGGCGCCACCATAGAAAGCGTGGCCTGCTCGACATTACCTAGAGCACGAAAAGAATTCATAATGCCCCATACAGTACCTAGCAAACCAATATAAGGGCTGGTAGAACCCACTGTCGCTAAGAATGGGAGATTACGTTCCAAGGCATCAATTTCTTTATTCATCGCGACTCGCATCGAACGCTGTGCGGCTTCGACCATCGCCTCCGGGTCTGCATTTTGTTGTTTACGCAAACGCAGAAACCCCTTAAAGCCTGACTCAAACATGGCCTCCATACCATGCACCGCTTTTTTAGATGAAGTGAGTTGGCGGTATAGGGTATTTAGCTCACCTCCCGACCAAAAATCATTTTCAAACGCATCTGCCGCTTTAGTGGCTTTTTTAACTGCTTTTGATTTATAAAAAATAATACTCCATGAAGCTACTGATGCCAGCACTAACACTAACATCACTAACTGAACAACTAAGCTAGCCTCGAATATCAATGAGACCAGTGACATGTCTGTACTCACTTAATCAGCTCCTCAATCATTGCTTTTGGCATCCGCCGTGGTGTTAATGAGTCATTGCATAGGCAAACTATCTTGACTTCTCCCTTACACAACACCTGTTTATCACGCCTAACTTCTTGTTGAAACTCTATACTTGCGCCTTTATGGGAAACTACCGACGCGCTCACTTGCAAGGAATCATTAAACTTAGCTGGCCTTAAAAAATCTAACTGCGCCGACCGCACCGCAAAGATTAACCCTTGCTCAGCAAGCAATTGATCTTGCTCGTAACCTTTCGCTCTCAGCCATTCAGTCCGTGCACGTTCCATAAACTTCAGATAATTAGCGTAATAGACCACGCCGCCATTATCTGTATCTTCGTAATAAACCCTAACCGGCCAGATAAATTCTGTCACTCATCATTCCAGGTGCTTCATAACTCCAACGCAGCTTGTTCTGTCTCTCGCAACGCATCTTTTGGTGCATTTAAACCAAACATGCGATAGGTACTTTGGGTGGCAACCCGACCTCTTAAGGTACGCATCATAAAACCCTGCTGAATCAAGTAGGGTTCCAGTACATCTTCGATTGTACTGCGTTCTTCACCGATCGCTGCAGCCAAGCTATCCACACCAACCGGGCCACCATCAAATTTTTTAATAATGGCTTCAAGTAGACGATGATCCATGGAATCAAATCCATTGGCATCTACTTTCAACATATCCAGCGCCGCGGCGGCAATATCACGGGTTATACGCCCGTCAGCCTTAACCTCAGCATAATCTCTTACCCGCCGTAATAGCCGGTTAGCAATACGCGGTGTCCCGCGTGAACGACGCGCAATCTCTTCTGCACCTTGCGGATCCATCGGCACGCCAAAAATTTCCGCCGAACGCGACACAATAAAACATAGATCCTGCTGAGAATAAAATTCTAAACGTTGAACGATCCCAAAACGATCACGTAAGGGTGACGTCAACATACCGGCTCGTGTCGTCGCACCGACTAAGGTAAACGGTGGTAGATCTAGTTTGATCGAACGCGCCGCAGGGCCTTCACCAATCATCAGGTCAAGCTGATAATCCTCCATAGCCGGATAAAGAATTTCCTCTATCGCAGGGCTAAGACGATGAATCTCATCAATAAACAAGACATCATGTGGTTCAAGATTCGTCAGCATGGCGGCTAGATCACCCGCTTTCTCTAAAACCGGGCCTGAGGTCTCACGAATATTGGCGCCCATTTCTTCGGCGATAATATGCGCTAGCGTAGTTTTACCCAGCCCAGGCGGACCAAATACGAGAGTGTGGTCTAGAGCATCACCACGTTGCCGCGCCGCTTGAATAAAGATCTCCATTTGCTCGCGAACAGCAGGCTGACCCACGTAATCAGCTAGGCTGCGTGGCCGAATCGATAGTTCTAAGCGACGCTCTTCATTGTCGGCATCAGCATGAACCAGGCGATCAGACTCGATAAAATCGTTCATAACACCATTCTATGCGATTGCTGCCTGCAAGGCGCGACGAATTATCTCCTCGCTAGCCAAACCGTCTGCTGAGATCTGTCTCACCATTCTGCTGGCATCTTGAGGCTTATAGCCCAATCCAATCAGCGCACTCACTGCATCGGCGACCGGGCTTTCGGCACCGCTGGCGATATTAGCGACTACCGCCCCTTCTTTAGCATTAAGCTCACCCTCATCAGCAATACGATCTCGCATTTCTATGATCAAACGCTCGGCAGTTTTTTTACCGATACCGGGCAGACGCACCAAGGCCGCGCTATTATTTTCATGGACGTAGTGTTTGAAATCACTAACGGAAACACCAGATAGGATAGTTAGCGCGAGCTTTGCCCCGACACCGTTAACCTTAATCAAATCACGAAACAGCGAGCGCTCTTGTAAAGTGGCAAACCCATAAAGTAGTTGTGCATCCTCGCGCACTACCATATGGGTATGAATCACGGTTTCTTGGTTAAGCTCAGGCAAAGCATAAAAGGTCGACATCGGTGCTTCGACCTCATAACCCACGCCATTTACGTCAAGCAAAATAGAAGGCGGTTGCTTGAGACATAACTTGCCTCGCAACTGGGCAATCATCGCATACGTCCTTGCCGGGCACGCTGCACATCACTGACTCGACTTAAAGTCTGACTAGTATGAATATGCGTCAAAGCCACAGCCAAAGCATCAGAAGCATCGGCTTGCGGACTTTTGGATAAACCTAAGAGAATTTTTACCATATGCTGAATTTGTTCTTTCGCCGCATTGCCTTTACCTACAACGGCTTGTTTGACTTGCGCTGGGGTATATTCGGTAACTTCTAAGGATTGATTCACCGCGGCACACATCGCTGCACCTTGGGCACGACCAAGCTTCAACGCTGAATCGGCATTGCGATTCATAAATACCGATTCAATGCATACCGCATCGGGCTTAGATAACTGAATAATTTTTGTTAGACCATCAAAAATGATTTTTAAGCGGTCTGGCAGATCACCATCTCCCGCACGGATACAACCGCAATCGATATAACGGCTACCTGCCTTAGCCACCTCAACGATACCGTAACCTGTGACACGTGAACCTGGATCGATACCGAGAACACGCACTAGTGTGAATTACCCAATTTGGGCCATGATTTCATCAGGAATATCCGCGTTTGAATAAACGTCCTGCACATCATCCAGGTCTTCAAGTCGATCAATCAACTTCATATGGCTTTCTGCACCACCGAGATCAAGTGGCGCATCAGTCGACGCACGCATAGTAATCTCTGACATAGCTGGCTCATGGCCTGCTGCCACCATCGCTTCTTTGACATCAGCATAATCTTCAGGGGTAGTGGTGACTTCAATCGAACCGTCGTCATGCGTCACCACATCTTCGGCGCCCGCTTCCAAAGCCTGCTCCATAATCGCGTCTTCATCACTTTCTGGCGGATAGACGAGCACGCCGATCTTGCTAAACAAGTATGCCACTGAGCCGGAGGTACCCAAGTTACCACCGTGCTTGGTAAAGGCATGACGCACCTCAGCAACCGTACGATTACGATTATCGGTCATGCAATCGACTAATACCGCCGTACCGCCAGGACCATAGCCCTCGTAACGCACCTCTTCGTAATTTTCTCCGTCTAGATCACCAGAACCGCGTTTTACCGCACGTTCGATCGTATCCTTGGTCATATTGGCGCCTAGCGCTTTATCCACCGCCAAACGCAAACGGGGATTTGCTGTCACATCACCGCCGCCAGCTCGCGCTGCGACAGTGATTTCACGAATGAGCTTGGTAAAAATCTTACCGCGTTTTTTATCCTGCGCACCCTTGCGGTGCTGAATATTTGACCACTTACTATGACCAGCCATCTTATCTTCTTTAAATATTGAAAAAACAAATTAATCGAGCAAGTTTACCACTGCTCACCACGTGAATTAAGCGTGAATTTTAGGCAGACACGCTAATCAGCCCTAAAAAAACCAAAATCAAGAAAATGGATGACCTGTATGGCCACGTGCTCAGAGTAAAGCAATAAAGTATGCGACGCTGGCTCAACAATGTGGTCTTTTATACCGGGCAACTTTGTCGATGCTACGGTGACCGTACCATCGTGTGGCTTACTTAGGTTTTGCGTTATCCAGCCTACGCCGATACGCCGCGAACCCGCTATGACACCGATCTCGGCCTCACCTGTCCAAGCTGATGCTTTAGTGCGTAAACCGCCATCAGCAAGACTTTGACCGAGTAACCAGCGACCAAAGCGATAACGTGAAAAAAACTCAGCAACTTCACTGCCGAGAAATGGCGTACCAATGGCAACAAAACGTCTGACATTTAAACACGGATGATCCTGCAAGCATCGCAAGCAGACGCGTCCACCTAAGCTGTGCGCGACAAGATAAATCGGCATGCCATCAAACCGGCGTAGAAACTGCGCCAAGGCCCAAGCGTTTTGGGCAACAGTTTTCCCTCGCGATGAATAATCGAAAACCGCAGTTTGCCAACCCGCACGCGCAACGTGTTTTTGCAGATCATGCATAATGCCGCCTTTCATCAACACGCCGTGAGTTAAAACAACGACACCGCCTTGTAGTTCAGCCATTAACCAAATATATAGATATAAAAAATGTCAGAGCATAATACAGTCATGCCTGACTAAAGCTTAACACCCTTGTGGCAAGGCTTGTGACAATAAATCAACCATGTCTGACAAATAATCACGCCATTTATTCATAACAATATTTAGAACTCATGCTACTTTGCGATATTTACATTGCAATAATCTCTCGATTTTTTGTACTCTCAATGACTATTTATGTCTAAAACAGTTGATCGCTGCACTAAAACTATGAGACAAAAATATAATCTGCACAGCGCATCACGAAAGGTACCACCGAGGATTTGCTAGCATACAATGACACCACGGACGATGGCGTTCGGCGAGCGATTCTCAGGCGCAGCCATTAGAATACCTCTTTAAGGCTTTACCAAAATAATTGTTATGTTATAACATTGATCTACTATCATTTACTAGAAACTGGGATACTGGGGGCATAAACTGCACCTTTTCTCCAACGGCAGGAGGTCAAAATGCCCGCACGCAAGTCCTCGAGCAAGAAGAAAGTGGCAAAGAAAAAGGCTGTAACGGCAAAAAAGAAAGTAGTAAAGAAAAAAGCCGCAACCGCGAAAAAGAAAGTCGTAAAGAAAAAGGCCGCGACTGCAAAAAAGAAAATTGTAAAGAAAAAGACCACGACTGCGAAAAAGAAAGTCGTAAAGAAAAAGACCACGACCGCGAAAAAGAAAGCCGTGAACAAAAAGGCCGCGACTGCAAAAAAGAAGGCTGTAAAGAAAAAGGCCGTAACAGCGAAAAAGAAAGCAGCAAAGCCAAAGGCTGTAGCGGCGAAGAAGACAATCGTGAAGAAAAAGACTACGCCGAAACCAGCTACCAGCCGTACTCGCGA
>CAYUVE010000047.1:0-13585 GCA_964447985.1 uncultured Thiotrichales bacterium | reverse complement strand
CACACTTACTTCAATGTCGGTGATAGCAGTAAGATTGCAATTAGTGGTTTAGGCGGTCGCGATTATCTCGACAAGCCAGATAACTACGCGCGGAAGCATCAAGAGGGTGATATTGCTATTGCAGAGGAAGTCGATCGTGTTTACTTAGACACTGCCGATGAGTGCATAATTCGTGATTCGGTATTAAATAGAAAAATTCGTGTGAGTAAACAAGGTAGTCTATCGACAATAGTTTGGAACCCATGGGTAGAAAAAGCCAAATCTATGGCTGATTTTGATGATGAAGGTTATAAAACCATGGTTTGTATAGAATCAGCTAATGCAGCGGATGATGTACGAGTATTAGAACCTGGTCATAAGCATCAAATTGTCCAGTGTGTCGATGTTGAATAATCTTGCTGTCACTGGTGTTGGCTATCTCTAGGCAGATAATAGTAGTTTTTTGCTAATGTATTAGTCGCCTATGCCGGGTTACTATTTGATCTATAGCCTATCTTATGGAGTCGAGGCATGAAAACCGCGTTCATCATGCTAGTAATATTCGGATTCATATTTTCTAATGCTGCTTATTCAGAAAAAACAGTCAGCAAGACGCAGAAAGTAGCGCAAGTCAAAATCATAGATCCCAGTGGTTTCGAAAAACCACTTGTTGCCGCCACGATAATGATCCCAGAAGGTTGGCAAGCCCAGGGTGGCGTTGTCTGGCAGCAGAATAATAGTGGATGTGGGGTTACCACCCCGCATGTAAATTGGGTAGCCAGCTCGCCAGACGGCACAGGTGCGATTACTTTGTTACCAGGAGAAACCTGGTCGGGTAATAATATGCAGTTTCAAATGCAAGGCAATCCCTGCCCTAATGTGATGGTAACAGATGCCAAGCAAATCATTCTCAACTATGTGCAGCGCTACCGTCCCAACGCACAATTAATCGAATATTACGATCGCCAAGACGCTATTCGAGAACTCGTTGCACAGCTACAGCCGCCAAGCAATCTCTATGGTGTAGAGTCAAGTCAGTGGGCCGGCGCCGGTCAGGCATTAGTCGCCTATCAAGTTAATGGTAAACCTATGCGCGAGATCATTGGAACATCAGTCGTATTTACCGGAACTCGTTCACCCGACTTGCTGACGGGTGGCACAACCGATTTATTAAGTATATCGATTAACCCTGGTTATGCGATGCGCATGCCTGAGGGGCAGCTTGATTTGCAACAAGCGGAGCGAATTCGAACTTCGATGAAAGCAGGTCAAGAGTGGTCAGCACGAATGGCGCAGCATAATGCGAAAATTGCTGGTATCAATGCTAAAGGCGCAGCAGACCGTGCACGTATCACGCGCCAAACTAATCAAGAGATTTTCGAGATGCAGCAGGACTCATGGCGTAAGCAAAACGAAGCTAGTGACCGTGGAAACCGCGAATTTTCTGAATATATTCGAGATGTTGAAACCTATAATGATCCTAGTGGCGGAACAGTAGAGCTTGATAGTACTCACGAGCATGCTTGGCAGTTAGATGACGGTACTTATGTCACCACAGATGATCCGTCTTTTAACCCCTATGAGACCTATGGTCAAGGTGGTCAGGAACTAGAAGTGACTCGGTAAGTTGTGAGTCTAAACGGGCAAATAATTGCCCTGACAGTAAGACCGATTAAGTAGAGCATCACAGTGCCGATAACGTTTCTAGTAACGAATACTAGGGAGGTTGACATGGAAGTACCAGCAAAGCCTCAGGATGAGGAACAACGACTTCAAGGTTTACGTTCGTTAAATATCCTTGATACCCCACCGGAAGAACGCTTTGACCGCCTAACACGCATGGCCAAGCGCTTGCTTGGTGTGCCGATTGCCTTAGTCAGCTTAGTCGATGAAAACCGCCAATGGTTTAAATCTTGCCAGGGGTTGGATGCTAGCGAAACGCCCCGCGATGTTTCATTTTGCGGCCACGCCATATTAAATGACGAGCCATTAATCATTAATAACGCATTAGAAGATAAGCGTTTTTGCGATAACCCACTGGTTACAGCTGATCCAAATATTCGTTTTTATGCTGGATATCCGCTATATGTGCCGGGCCTAGGCAATATGGGCACTCTGTGCGTAATTGACTACGAGCCTAGGCAGCTTGATCAAGACGATATGGAAGCGTTCACTGACCTTGCGCAAACCGCTCAGCGAGAGCTCGCCTCAGTTCAGCTGGCGACGCTAGATGAGCTCACAGGTATTTCAAACCGAAGAGGTTTTATTAGCTATCGAAGCATGCATTAAGCTTTTGTAAGCGCAACGATATCTCGGTGTCACTCGTCTTTCTGGATCTGAATAAATTTAAGCCCATCAACGATACCTATGGCCATGCCGAAGGCGATAAAGTGTTGATTAACTTTGCCGGAGAAATGCGCAAAACTTTTCGAACTTCAGACTTATTTGCACGGCTAGGCGGTGATGAATTTGTTGTACTGTTTATGAAGCAAACTAGAGAGCAAGCACAGTTAGCAATCGATCGTTTTCAGAAAAATATTGATGCGCTCAATGAGCTCATCAATGACGATTACACCGTATCGTTTGCGCATGGCATCGTCGAGTTCAATCCAGAAGTGCATACCTCTATCGAAGATATGCTGGATGAGTCTGATAGCTTAATGTATGAGCAGAAGAAATCAGAAGCAAGAGCTTGAGTTGTACCAAATCTAACGATTTACTTTGACAACGATTGGTATCTACCGTAGTGATAGTTGTACTTTTCAGAATCCCCTAAGTTCTGATAAATTTGAGCAAGCATAAAATGTGGCCAGGAGTAGTCATCGTCTATGGCTAGAGATTCCATGCAATAGGGAATACCATCAGCGTAACGATATAAATTAACGAAAGCTGTGCAATAGTTCGCCACAATTCGTTTGTCATCCGGTTTTAAATCATAAGCCAGTTTGCTGTAAGGGAAAGCTTGCTTAAAGGCACCATGTTTAGAGTATTGCCAGTTAACATAGTCAGCCGCGTATGAAGCTTTACTGACATCTAAATAGTAAGGGTCAAGCTCGAGATAAAGGCGATAGTATTTGTTGGCTTTGTTAGGGTTCTTATTCTCATCTTGATGGAAGCGGCCAATATAATAAGCCTGCTCCCTTTCGAGAAAGCGAGCACCGGCGGAAATAGCTCGGTCATAATATTCATCGGCAACCTCTAGTCGACTGGCATTCCTGGCTGACCTAGCATATTCAAATAAGCCTTCAACGAAATTAGGTTGAACAGAAAATACCGTTTGATAAGCATTACTATATTCCATCCAGATATTTTCATTGGCGAAATACTCGCCGTAACGATTCCAGTATTCTGTATAATCTTTTTTCTTTTTAGGCTTGATCTTCTCCAGCGCTTTTCTATCAATCGTTATATGTTCCTGTTTGTCGTTTGCGTGGCTCACAGCGCCCAAAATCATTTCTAGTATCTTGTCCAAAAACTGTTGAAATGTATTTTTAGGGCTAACTTCTTCAGTATCATCCAGTATGTTAAGGATTTTCTTGCGAGCATACTGGTCAGCTCTATACTCATGTGCGTAGGCAAGTAACATCGCGAGCTGCGGGTGCTCTTTAGTATCCTGGCTTCTCGCGAAATAAAACATGTATTCGAGAGACCCTCCCCATTTCGGCTTAGATCTGTCGATGTAGCGTTGTTTAACATAGTAAGAATTTGGCAGATGCTTTTCGGCTGATTCAAGCAAATCATGATAATCCAGGCCCAAATCGGAAGAGGCTTTTGATAAGGCAATCAGTGACGCGCAGGCATAATCATTTTTTTGATTAATTGCTAGCGCTTGATAATAATCAGCGATAGCAAAGCGAAGGTATTCCTCCATTTTTGTGAAATTTTCTTCAGGTGTTTCGTGAGCACGTTTAGAGCCACGGGCATCCCATCCTTTTATGTGATAGATGTGTGCGCGAAAAGTATACGCAAAATCACTCTCGGGAGATTGTAGTATCCATTTCTTAGCGTGAGCTAAGTCAGTTTCTAAATCAACGGTTCCGGGAAATTCTTTTAGCCGTTTTAGATAAAAGCGTGTTAGAGAAGAAAGATCCCAGGATGTCGGTTCGGCACGTATAGACTCTAGGAAAGACTCTACCTCATCATATTTTTCAGCGAGAAAGGTTTCTCGCAGCTCCGCAGCGCGTTTTAGTGCCTGATCGTAATCGCTATCCGTTAAAACGAAGGCCTTAAGATCGTCTATTTGGCTAATATCAATATGGTTAGGTTTTTCAATAACAACATTATCGTTGTCATTAGGCGCATAGCGTTGATATAAATACGCGCCACCACCGATTAAGATGGCAATGAGCACCCATAAGGTAAAGCCGGGATATTTGTCTAGCATGATTCCGCTCCCTTCGGTTTCTATGCTACGAGTTAAGAATTAAAATGTCGGCTTCAAAAATAGAAACTCAATTTATTCTTATTTGCCGTCAGCTTACTGTTATTTTATGTTTATTAAAAGCTAATTCCGCTATTCTATTGCTGTATACATAGGTCGAAACTATGTATGGCGCGAGGTGTTATGATTATTGACCATAAGGAACTTTCCGACCAAGCTTTGAAAGGTATTGCTGAAGCTTATGTGGCTGCGCATCTATCTGATGTCGATGATCAGCTTAAGTTTTCGGATTGGGTAGAAGAGGTTATGAGGAAAGTTCAAAAAGGGGAATTATTGGTTGAGTATTCTGAGGTTGATGAGTCGGTGACTTTGAAGTCGCCGGAAGAAGTTGATTTGGCGGAGTCTGTCGTTCGACCCTTCGACACAAGCTCAGGACGAACCGACTAGCTTAAGGTAAACCGATAGGCTGTCCCTCGATGGGCTTCCCTCGACAGGCTCGGGATGAGTCGGTGAAATAGATCACGGTTACACCCTGAGCTTGTCGAAGGGTGAGCTAAAGGGTTTATTCTGAGCCTGTCGAAGAATCGAAGGGTGTTTATGGAAGCACGAAGTATAAGGAAGTTAAGATATGGATTTCTGGGTATACATACTGAAATGTAATGACGGTAGTTACTACACCGGACATACCGATAATCTTGAAAATCGCCTACATCAACATAAGTCGAAATACTTTCCTGCCTGTTATACAGCTAAGCGTTTACCGGTGGAGCTAGTGTTCAGCGAAAGTTTTGTGTCTAGAGAAGAAGCTATTACACGTGAACGACAAATTAAAGGTTGGGGTAGGAAAAAGAAGGAGGCAATGATTCGTGGCGACTGGGGTGAGGTGTCGCGGTTGGCTAAATCGGCTCATCCTTCGACAAGCTCAGGATGAAGAAGGAAACTTAGAATAATTTAGGTTTCGACAGGCTTCTCTCGACAAAGCTCGGGACGAACGGGGTAGTTTCCTCGGGTATAGCCTTTTTTCGAGAGTACACCCTTCGATAAACTCAGGATGGCACGCTACGACGAGTTTAGCCCGAGCTCGCCGAAGGGTAGGTTCATCCTGAGCCTGTCGAAGGGTGCCTGTCGAAGAATCGAGGGGTTAAAGCTTCTCTATCGTTACTAACTGCTCTTTTAAGCTTGCGAGTTTGGTTTCTAGATCGGCAAGTTTTTCTTTTTCCTTTTCAACTACGGCTGCTGGGGCTTTGCCGGTAAAGCCTGGGTTGGCGAGCTTTTTATCTAAAGCTTGATAGGCTTTGTCGGTTTTTTCTATTTCTTTATTTAAACGCTTTAGCTCGGCGTCTTTGTCGATTAACCCAGCCATGGGGATGAGGACTTTCATTTGGCCGACTAATGATGTCGCAGATTCAGGTGCGTCATCACCAGCATTAAGCCAGGTGATGCTTTCTAGCTTAGCTAGGCTGAGTAAAAAGGTTTCGTGTTGTTGTAGGTATTGCTGGTCTTGCTCGCTGCCGTCTTGGAATAAAATGCTTAAACGTTTACCTGGGGCGATGTTATAACCGCTGCGGATTTTACGTACGCCTAAGATTAAGGTCTTAATCCAGTCTACTTCGCTAACCGCTTGGGTATCACTTTCTAAGCCATCTGTTTGCGGGTAGTGCTGTAGCATGACGGTATCGCCATCGATGCTAAGTAAGGGCGCGACGCGTTGCCAGAGTTCTTCGGTGATGAATGGTGTGATGGGGTGCAGTAATCGTAAGATATGTTCGAGTACAGAGAGCAAGGTATAGCGTGTATGCGCTTTGCTGGTTTCTGAAACGTTGTCATCATTTAATATTGGTTTGGTCAGTTCTAAATACCAATCACAGTATTCGTCCCAAACCATGGAGTAGATATTATTCGCTGCCAGGTCAAATCGGTATTTACCGAGTTGGTCAGTGGTTTCAGCTACGCATTGTTTTAAAACGCTTTGCATCCATTTATCGGCAACGGAAGCTTGGCTATCATCTCTGGCGATGGTTTGGCCTTCGCAGTTCATCATCACATAACGGGTCGCGTTCCATAACTTATTACAGAAGTTGCGATAGCCTTCGATGCGGCCCATATCGAATTTGATATCGCGGCCGGTGGAGGCAAGGCTGGCAAAGGTAAAGCGCAAGGCATCGGTACCGAAAGCAGGGATACCATCAGCGAAGTCTTTGCGTGTGGCTTTTTCTATCTTTGGCGCCATGTCGGGCTGCATGAGCCCCTTGGTGCGCTTGCTGACTAAGTCTTCGAGCTCTATACCGTCAATCAAATCAATCGGGTCGAGTACGTTCCCTTTTGATTTAGACATTTTTTGGCCATGGCTGTCGCGTACGAGGCCGTGGATATAGACTTCTTTAAATGGGACATCATCCATAAACTTAAGGCCCATCATGATCATACGGGCGACCCAGAAAAAGATGATGTCAAAACCGGTGACTAAAACATTGCCGGGATAGAAAGTTTTCAGGTTGTCTGTATTCTCTGGCCAACCTTGGGTAGAGAAAGGCCAGAGCGCGGAGGAAAACCAGGTGTCGAGTACGTCTTCGTCTTGCGTCAGGGCAATGCTGTCATCAAGACTATGTTTGCTGCGAATGTCTTCTTCGCTACGGCCTACATAAACATTGCCTTTATCATCATACCAAGCGGGTATACGATGGCCCCACCAGATTTGGCGTGAAATACACCAGTCTTGAATATTACGCATCCATTCGAAGTAAGTGTTTTTCCAGTTATCCGGCACAAAGCGAATATCGCCGTCTTCAACGGCTTTAATTGCGGGTTCGGCTAGTGGCCCGACTTTGACATACCACTGATCAGTCATATACGGCTCAATCACGCTGCCGGAACGATCGCCTCTTGGCACCATCAGCTTATGTGATTTGGTTTCTTCTAGTAAGCCTTGTTCTTCAAGTAGCGCTAACACGAGTTTTCTTGCCTGATAGCGTTCAATGCCATGTAGTGATTCTGGAATGTCTTTTAATAGTTCGGTATCGGTGTTTTTATCGTCGCCGTTTAAGATATGAGCGTTATCGTTAAAGATATTAATCAAGCCGCCGTTGAGTAGGGCGCTGATTAAGGGGTTGTCTTTATGGCGTTGCCACACGTCATAGTCGTTAAAGTCATGGGCGGGGGTGATCTTGACACAACCGCTACCGAATTCTGGGTCAACATAGTCATCGGCGATGATGGGAATTAAGCGATTGGTGATCGGTAGGCGAATATTTTTGCCGACAATGCTCTGATAACGCTCATCATCGGGATGAACGGCCACAGCCGCATCACCCAACATGGTTTCAGGGCGGGTGGTGGCAACGGTTAAGTAATCATCGCTTCCGTCTATGGGATAACGAATATGCCAGAGGTGGCCATTTTCTTCTTCGGATAAGACTTCCAGATCCGATACGGCAGTATGTAAGACCGGATCCCAGTTAACCAGGCGTTTGCCACGATAAATCAGCTTTTCTTCATAGAGTTGAACAAAGACTTCTTTGACGGCTTCGGCTAAACCATCATCCATGGTGAAGCGCTCACGTGACCAATCGAGTGATGAACCCATGCGTCGTAACTGCTGCGTAATGGCACCGCCAGACTGTTCTTTCCATTCCCAGATTTTTTCTATAAAAGCATCGCGGCCTAGGTCATGACGGCTTTTACCTTCTTGGGCTAAGCGTCTTTCCACGACCATTTGGGTGGCAATGCCAGCATGATCCGTTCCTGCCTGCCATAAGGTGTTATGACCCTGCATACGGTGATAACGGATGAGGATATCCATTAAGGTATCTTGGAAAGCATGGCCCATGTGTAAGGTGCCGGTGACATTAGGCGGCGGTATCATAATGGCATAGGCCGGTTTTTGATCGGGGCCTTCATTACTGGGGGCGAAATAGCCTTTCTCTTCCCAGGTGTGATACCAGTCGGCTTCAAGTTTTTCAGGTTGGTAGGTTTTTTCCATGGTGCTCATGTTTGTATTTGCTGCGCTGTTAGCAGCCCTATATCAATAAAAGGTTATAAAGAAATCTGGTGTGTATCAGGGGTCACGCCTTGGTCACGATAAAATCGAAAATGCTCGCGGCTTGTTTGGCGTAGGCTGTCATGGTCGGCGACGACTTCGGCGACACGTTCAAATTGATTATAAAACTCTGGAATTTGTTGGCTTAGATTAATCAACAGGCTATAGCCTTCTGGCACTGTATCTTGGTAGCCAATCACTACGGGTGATTCTGGCGCCGACTTATCTGATGATGGGCTAAGGCACTCATGCGGTACAAAACTACCTTGGCTAAAGGTCCAGAGGAGTTCATCAAGCTGTTGTGCTTCAAGCCCGGTATCGACGTGTATATAGATACGGTGCTTGAGCTTATAGGCTTTTTCCGCCAGGCGGCAGGTATAGCGCGTGTGGCCACTATCTCCGCCGCCGGAGAGAATATAGAAATCAACTTTCATTTAGTTTTAGTCTGGAAAGTTTATGGCAGCGCGATCCATTAAGTATTGGGTTAACAACGGTACAGGGCGACCGGTTGCCCCTTTGTTTTGACCACTAACCCAGGCGGTGCCAGCAATGTCGAGATGTGCCCAGCGCATGTTTTTGGTAAAGCGACCTAAAAAGCAGGCTGCGGTTATGGTGCCTGCTTCGCGACCACCAATGTTTTGCATATCGGCAAAGGGACTGTTGATTTGCTCATCGTACTCAGGCCCCATAGGCAGTTCCCATATCTTATCTTCTGCGGTTTTACTGGCATGCATTAACTCGTTAGTTAAGGCGCTGTTATTACTGATCACGGCAGAGACGTGTTTGCCTAAGGCAATTAAGCAGGCTCCGGTTAGCGTGGCAATATCGATGACGGAAGAAGGCTCAAAACGTTCAGCATAGGTGAGTGCATCACATAATATTAAACGGCCTTCAGCGTCGGTGTTTAACACTTCAATAGTTTGACCTGACATGCTGGTGACGATATCGCCTGGTTTGGTTGCTGTACTGCTGGGCATGTTCTCAACGGCTGGGACGATGCCGACAACATTAAGCGGTAATTTCATGTCAGCGATAGCACTGATGGTGCCAAAGACGCTGGCGGCGCCACACATGTCGTATTTCATTTCATCCATAGCGGCGGGCGGTTTTAATGAGATACCGCCGGTATCAAAGGTGACGCCTTTGCCGACTATGACATGAGGTTTATCTTTTTTAGCACCACCCTTGTAATTAAACACGATCAGCTTGGCCGGTTCGGCAGTACCTCGTGTCACTGACAGCAAGGAACCCATGCCGAGTTTTTTCATTTTGTCTTCGTTAAGCACATCTAAGCTAAGGTTGCGATGGCGTTTGGCTAGAGCTGTGGCTTCTTCTTCTAGAAAGCTTGGTGTGCAAACGTTGGCAGGGTGGTTACCGAGGTTTTTGGCTAAGGCAACACCATTGGCGATGGCCATACCGTCGTCTACCGCTTTTTCACCAACCGGTAGGTCACGACGACCTGGAACGGTGAGGATCAGTTTGCGTAATGGGCGTTTCGGTTTGCTATTGCTGGTTTTGTATTCGTTAAAACGGTAGTTCAGCGCTTGTGCGGTTTCAATGGTGTAACGAATTTTCCAATAGCTGTCGCGACCTTTGATAGTCAGTTCGGATAAATAGCTGACGGCTTCGGTGGCGCCACAGTTTTGGACGGCTTTAATGGCATGCGTCAGGACTTTTTTGTATTGACGTTCATCGAGGTCACGTTCGCGGCCACAACCAACAAGCAGAATACGATCACACAGGGTGTTTTCAACATTATGCAACAACAGGGTTTGGCCAATATCGCCTTCAAGGTCTCCACGACGCAATATATTAGACAAATAGCCGTTACTAGCTTCGTCCAATCTTTCTGCCGCAGCAGACATGCGTCGTGTTTTGCTGACACCGACGATGACACAGGCGCTGCGTTGTTTTTCTGGGTGACCACTTTTTACGATAAAATCCATAGATACCTACCCTTTAGCTTTGTTACGGCGAGATTCTTATCAACCCGCCTCGGCTTAATTTGTAAGCTAGGATGATTACTTCCTTTTTAATCAATGACCTAGCGACTTTTTTGCTAAAACATGTGAGAATAGCTTGGTGTACGTAATTATTGGCCTTTTCTACAAAAATGACAATAGATCCGAATGACGCTTGATCGCTATTTGCGCAAAGAGGTGCTGGCCAATTTGCTTGGTGTATTGGCCGTGTTGTTGCTGATTTTTTTGGGCAATCGATTTGTGCGCTTTCTCGGTGATGCCTTAGAAGGTGAGTTACCTCACGATACCATTCTGACTATTCTTTTTCTTAAGCTCATCAGTGCGTTGGTAGTGATTATTCCGCTGGCTTTATATTTGGCGGTGTTACTGGGCTTTGGTCGTTTATACCGTGACAATGAGATGACGGCCTTATTAGCCTCGGGTATTAGTCCAAGTCGTATGGCTAAGGGTCTGTTGAGTTTGGTCATTCCTATTGCGGTGTTGATTGCCGGTTTGTCGCTCTATCTTTCACCCTGGGCGGAGGAGCAAGTAGAGCGCATTCAAGACGAGGTGCAAGCTCGTACTGAATTACAGGGTATTAGTGCGGGCCGTTTTATCGAAAACAATAATCAAACTGGGGTGTTATACATCGAAGAAGCGGATGCTGAGACATCGAAACTGGGTAATGTTTTTGCACAATGGCAAGCAGAAGATGGCCGCATGGCGACGGTGACAGCCAGGCGCGGGTATATCGAAACTAACGAAGAATACGATGCACGTTATTTGGTGCTGGAAGAAGGTTTTCGTTACGAAGGTGAGCCGGGCCAAATCGATTTTCGTATGATCCAGTTTGAGCGCCATACGATTTATATCGAACCCAAGCCTATCAAAGCTAGTGACAGACGGGAAAAGGCTAGACCAAGTGCCGACTTATGGCAGTCAGATTCTAATTCGGCCAATGCTGAGTTGCAGCGACGTTTATCCATGCCCATTTCTACTTTATTGCTTGCTTTGCTAGCTGTTCCGCTAAGCAAAGTTAGTCCACGTCAGGGTCGCTATTCACGGTTATTATTAGCAATACTTGTTTACGCGGTATACAGCAATATGCTTACGGTGGCGCAGTCTTGGGTCAGTCGCGGTGTGTTACCGGCAGAGTTAGGTCTTTGGTGGGTGCATGCGATTGTGTTGGCAATGGTGGTTTATTGGTATGCACGTTTAAATGGTCTGCGCTTTTGGTCAGCTAGGAGGGCGACGACGTGAATCTGTTAGATCGTTACATCGCCCGCAGCATTGCCTGGAGTAGTTTGTTTGTTACCCTTATTCTGCTGACTTTATTTGTATTTATCGACTTTATTGGTGAGTTACGTCATGTTGGTAAAGGCGATTATGGTGCTTTACAGGCCTTGTTTTATGTTGTGTTGACTCTGCCCGAGTTGCTATATCAACTATTTCCCGTTTTAACCTTGCTAGGTACTTTGGTTGGTTTGGCTTTATTGGCTAACCATGGTGAGCTGATCGCTATTCGTGCGGCAGGTGTCTCGCTTTGGCGGATTTTAGGATCAGTAAGCATGGTGGGCATTGTGTTTGTTGTGCTGTCGTTTCTTTTGGGTGAGTGGTTGGCGCCTAAATCAGAAGTGTTTGCAGAACAATATAAAACTGAGTTGCAGTCAGGGCAGCGCAGTATTACTAAGACTCGCTCTGGCTATTGGTTACGCGATGGAAATAGTTTTATTCATGTCGAGGGTGAAGGAGAAGACGGCCGGCCAGGTGGTGTACGAGTATTTACCATCCACCCGGAAACTCTTGAGCTAACGCAATCTTTGCGTGCGACAACAATGTTGCCACTTGAGAACGGTTGGGAGTTAAGTGACGTTGATATTATTGAATTATCGATGTCTGGCATTAACAAACGTTATTCGCGTATTGTGCCTTGGAATTCTTTGCCTGAGCCTGCGTTGCTAGAGGCGGCATCGACTCGGCCTGAGGAGCTTTCCGCCTTACAATTATGGCGCTATGTCGGCTATCTCAAGACTAGCGGTTTGAAAGCTCTTGCCTATGAGCAGGTGTTGTTCAGCAAACTTGCAATGCCCTTAACCGTTGCCGTAATGGTATTACTGGCTTTTCCTTTCGTATTTGGGTCGTTACGCACGGCGGGTATTGGCCATTACGTATTCATTGGCGCTTGTATTGGTATTGGCTTTCACTTGCTCAACGAGTTATTTCGCTATAGTGGATTGGTTTACGGTTTTCCACCATTGTTTAGCGCTTTGGTGCCAACCCTGCTTTTTTTAACTTTTGCGGTATTGGCGTTAAGGCGTATTTTCTAGCCGGATCGCTTGCTAGGCAGGCCAATTATCCTTAAGGAGTTTGCTCTCGCTGCCGAAATACTGGGTTAACGTTCTATTATGCCCAAGGCCCATGTATTCAGTCGATCAAGTTTCCGAGTTCAGTATTTTTGCTGATTTTTCCGCAGAGCAAATTGCTCGTGTGCTGTCTTGTGCCGTGGAGCAACATTGTCAAAAGGGCTGTGTCATCATAGAGGAATCCAGTAATTGCACGGATTTCTATATTATTGTTAAAGGCCGAGTTGATGTTGAATTGCAAACTTATGGTCGACAAGCATTGGGCGGCAGTAAACGTCTAGCTTTACTGCGTAACGGTGATATTGTTGGTGATTTGGCCTATGTCGAGCAACGTCGTCGCGCTGCGCAAGCCACAGCTGTTGATGATGTGCAAATATTGTCTATTCCTAAAGCTGCGCTTGATACCGTTTTTGAGCAGGATCCAAAGTTAGGTTTTCTTTTTATGCGCAATATTGCGCGAATCATTTCGCAACGCTTGATTGATCTAAATTTCATGTGGCGTGATGACGTCTAGTCATCGCTCAATGACACTTTAATCCCGTTTCCTTGTCAAACGCATAATATTGCTGATGGGCTGCTATTGCCAGCACTGATGCGGTATATTGTTAGTTGTTCGAACTTGTTCAAGGAATGTCTATGTACTGGTTGTTTGGGGTTGTTATCGGTGTTGTGGTGCTGGTTTTATTGGTGCTGACGATCATCAATTTCAAACGCTATGCTTGGCAGATCATTCTGCTGGTTGTGGTGTTAGTTGCAGCGCTGGGTTTTTTCTACTGGCATAACAGTGATGAAGTGAATCGTACGGAAGACTTTGCCTTAGATAAAATTAAGCTCAGTCAGGCTGAGCTGACACCTTCCCATGGCA
>CAYUVE010000046.1:0-14090 GCA_964447985.1 uncultured Thiotrichales bacterium | reverse complement strand
CGACAAACAGAATTATTTATTCCGGACAGCAGTGCGCCTTCGCGGGCATGACGGTTTGTTTATTTAAGGGGTAACAGCCCCGTTTTTACCCTAAGGGTACTCTTCATAACTTAATATCGTAAGTTACTCAGGGCGCACCCCGAGAGTACTTCCTCATAAGATCCTAATCGGATCTTATTCAGGGCGCAGGGGGAACGTAGGCACAAACAAAAAACGGCTAGCAAAGCTAGCCGCCTTATATTCACATTGCTGTGACTGTTACAGCGTCATTGCCTTTTTGAGTTTGCCCATTGCACTTTTTTCGAGCTGACGGATACGCTCAGCTGAAACACTGTATTCATCGGCTAACTCTTGTAAGGTAGCCTTACCTTCATCAGCCAACCAACGACGTTGTACGATGTCACGACTGCGGTCATCTAACTTCATCATGGCATTGGCTAAACCGCTATTACTGTGAGCAGTCCAGTTTTCGCGCTCGACTTGCTTGGCTGGGTCGATGCTTTCGTCAGTAAGATAAGCAGCAGGTGCAAAGGCACGCTCGTCATCATCACTGACATCGGGGCCTGGATCAAATGAGGCATCGTGTGCACTCATGCGTTTTTCCATTTCCAGCACGGTTTCTGTTGAAACACCTAGATCTTCAGCAACAGCTTTAACTTCTTCTTGGTTAAACCAACCTAGGCGTGACTTACTGCTACGTAAGTTAAAAAATAATTTACGTTGTGCCTTGGTGGTGGCGACCTTGACGATGCGCCAGTTCTTCAAAATAAACTCGTGGATCTCAGCGCGGATCCAATGTACGGCAAAGGAAATCAAACGCACACCCACTTCTGGGTCAAAACGTTTTACGGCCTTCATGAGACCGATATTGCCTTCTTGAATTAAATCGGCTTGAGCGAGACCATAGCCACTGTAACCGCGGGCAATGTGCACAACAAAACGTAGCTGTGACATAACCAACTGGCGTGCTGATTCTAGATCTTCTTCTTCACGGAAACGACGAGCGAGATCACGCTCTTCCTCTGCAGATAGGGTTGGTACGGCACCAACCGCTTGGCAATAGGATTCTATGTTCCCAACTGGAACCATTAGATTAATCGTATTCGCGTTTGCAGTCATAATCTCATCCTTTATCCAACTTGTAGACAATTTTAGCACTCAACTGCTTAGAGTGCTAATAATAGCGGAAGTTCAATCGATCTCTTAACTTTTATACTTAAAATCTATTACAAAACCGGCACAAAACTTAGCCAAATTGGTGATTTTTTAGCCAAAATTGATCAATTATTACTCAATTCGGCTGAATATCACGTAAATGGCGGCTTACAGCCAGCCATGAGCCGATCCAACCCAGCAATATCGCCCCGAAAACGACAATGAGTGTCGTCGAAAAATCGACAGCGATAACACCAAATCCCTCGTCATACAGCCTGGCTAGGGCCTTTACCGGCCCTCTGATAGCCAATAAGGCGATATTGATCAGGATCAAAGCAAAAACCCCGCCAAACAAGCCATACCAAAGGCCGCTGTATAAAAATGGCCGCCGAATAAAGCTGTCTGTACCGCCTATCAGCTTGGTGATCTGAATCTCGGCTCGCCGCCCTTCTATACCTAGTCGTATGGTGTTACCCACAACTAACAACACCGCCAGAGCTAATAGGCAAGCCAATACCAATATGGCCCGCTTACCGATATCAACAATGGCATATAGCCGCTCTAACCAACGCCTATCGAGTTGAACAAAATCGACCTCGGGTTTTTTCTCTAGCGCGACAACCAGCGTATTGATCGCGTTTGTGCCCGAATCAGAGGCCTGGACGATTACAACGCCTGGCAAGGGGTTTTCTTGCAACACATTTAGGCTGTCACCGACATCAGCGAGACGCGAGAATTCTTCTAATACCTGCTCTGGCGTCTGGTAGTGAACACTAGAAATTGCTTTGTTTTCTTCTAAATCTTTAAGAAAGCTTTGCAAACGCTCATCGGGTATTTCTTGCTGTAAAAAGACGGATAGCTGGGTGGCATTTTGCCAATGCTGATCGAAACCCCGCAGATTTTTGACAACCAGATATAAGCCCATGGGCAAGGCCAAGGCGATACCGATGACCATGATCGTCATCCCGCTGGCTAAGGGTGTCGCCTTGATTCGCCCTAAACTGTTAAAAAAAGCTTGTGCATGACGCTGAAAATAAAGCTGCATTCTCATACTCAAGCTACCTGGCTTTGGCGTGCGCTTGGGCGCAGGCGCTGCGGGTTTTCGGCTTGGTGAACTACTCAGTGGCCGTTGTTTACGCCGCTTCATGCCAACTGCCTATCATCGATTAATCGGCCTTCTTTTAAGGTCATGACGCGTTGACGCATACGTGCAATTAGTGCCAAATCGTGACTAGCAATCATGACGCTGACACCGACTTGGTTAAACTGACGAAATAAGCTCATGATCTCAGCTGATAGGTCGGGATCAAGATTACCGGTAGGTTCATCCGCCAACAGTAACGGTGGACGGTTAACCACAGCACGAGCAATACCAACGCGCTGTTGTTCCCCGCCTGACAATTGCAGGGGGTTCATTTTTTCTTTATTGAGCAAACCAACTTTATCAAGCGCCGCCCGCGTGCGTCGTGCAATCTCATCACGATCTAGCCTACCGCTGACGACCAGCGGTAACGCTACGTTTTCAAATACGCTGCGGTCATTCAACAAACAATGATCTTGAAATACCACGCCGATATTGCGGCGTAAAAACGGAACCTGCCGACGTTTTACTTTCGATAGTTCTTTTCCGTAGACATGGATCTGACCACTGGTTGGCCTATCAATCAAGGCAATAAGGCGCAACAAACTGCTCTTGCCCGCACCGGAATGACCGGTAAGAAACGCCATCTCGCCACGATCTAGGCTGAAATTAATATCGTGCAGGGCGTCGCGCGTGCCCGGGTAACGCTTTGATACGTGCTCAAATTCAATAATCATCGCTATTTAGCGTATCGAGTTTATTTATTGGAGTTTTATTGTGTTTCCTGATGAGAGGTAGCTAATAATGAATCCACAAAAGCTTCCGCATCAAATGGTCGTAGATCATCAATCCCCTCACCAACACCGATGTATCGAATCGGTATACCGAGTTTATGCGCAATGGCAAAGGTAATTCCACCTTTTGCTGTACCATCAAGCTTGGTTAACACCACACCGGTGACACCGACAGCATCGTGAAACTGTTGTGCCTGGACTAAACCGTTTTGACCAGTAGTGGCGTCGATGACTATCCAGGTTTCGTGTGGCGCGCCCTCTAGCTCGCGCGCCATGACACGTTTAATTTTTTCTAATTCGGTTAATAGATTAGATTTGGTGTGCAAACGCCCGGCAGTATCAGCGAGCAAAACATCCATACTGCGCGCCTTGGCCGCACTGACCGCATCAAAACTCACTGCAGCTGGATCAGCATCTTGGCCCTGCGAAATCACCGGAATATCGTTACGTTCACCCCATACCTGTAACTGCTCTACAGCCGCCGCGCGAAAGGTATCACCGGCAGATAAGATGACTTGCTTGCCGTCGTGTTGAAATTGCTTTGCCAATTTACCAATGGTTGTAGTTTTGCCAACACCATTAACCCCCACCATCATGATCACCCATGGTGAAGTAGGATACAGTGCCATGGGCTGACTAACCGGCTCTAAAGCATTTAATAATTCTTCGCGCAAAGCGGCTAATAATTGATCAACATCGTCGAGCTGATTACGTTTCAAGCGGGCTTGCAGCGCATCGATAATTTCCATGGTCAGCTCAATGCCGACATCGGCACTAAGCAGCCGGGTTTCGAGCTCCTCTAAGACTTCATCATCGATTTTCTTTTTGCCAGAAACTAGTGTGGCGAGACCATCTGTCAGACCCTCGCGAGTCCGCGTCATTCCTTGCTTAAGCCGTCCCCATAGACCTGTTGTTTGCTCGGTCTGCTGCTGTGATTCCTTATCAGGGCTTTTGTTTTTGAAACCAAACACTATCTTTATACTCAAATCTTGGCGAATAATGGCGCCATAGCGTTACACTCGGCGCTTAAGAAAACGCACTATCCTACCACCAAGCTAGGGATAACAACTAACAATGGTAAACAAGGCTTTAATAAAATTAGGTATTAGCGCAGCTCTACTCTGTGTAGCTGCAACAGCGCTTGCCAAACCCAGCGATAGCACACACGAATATCTGTTTGATAACGGCTTAAAACTGATTGTCAAAGAAGACCACCGCGCGCCCGTTCTCGTGTCTCAGGTCTGGTATAAGGTCGGCAGCACCTACGAATACGATGGTATTACCGGTATCTCTCATGCACTCGAACATATGATGTTCAAAGGCACTGAAAAATTTCCGGTCGGTGAGTTTGATCGTATCGTTGCCGATAATGGCGGCCGCTACAATGCCTTTACTAGTCAAGATTTCACTGCTTACTATGAAGAACTAGAAAAAAGTCGACTTGAAGTTAGCTTTGAGCTGGAAGCTGACCGTATGCGTGGCCTTATTCTTGATGAAGCAGAGTTTGAAAAAGAAATTCGCGTTGTCATTGAAGAACGTCAACTACGTACTGAAGATGACCCCCAAAGATTAACCTACGAACAGTTTAATGCCACAGCTTTTATTAGTAGCGCGTCGCGAATTCCTGTTGTCGGCTGGATGAATGATCTTGAAAATATGAATATTGACGATCTCCGCGAGTGGTATGATCGGTGGTACAGACCTAACAACGCTATCGTTGTTGTCGTCGGCGATGTGAACCCTGAAGAAGTCTTTCAACTCGCTAAAAAATACTTTGCGCCCATCAAAGCCAAGGATATCAAACTACCCAAACCACGCCAGGAAATTGAACAAACTGGCGCTCGCAGTATTGTCGTTAAAGCCCCTGCAGAACTGCCTTATTTAGTTATGGGATACAAAGCGCCAACACTGCTTACCGCAGAAAATGAATCTGATGCTTACGCACTGGCAGTGCTCTCAGCGATCTTAGATGGAGGTGCCAGCTCACGTTTTTCAAAAAAATTAATACGCGGCAGTCAAATCGCTGCTGAAGCGGGCTCTCATTACAACCTACATGGTCGCAACTTAACTTTATTTGGCCTCTATGGGACACCTGGTCAAGGCAAAACTATCGCTGATTTGCGCCAAGCACTTGAAGCAGAAATTGAATTAGCAAAAAATGAACCTGTAAGCGAAAAGGAGTTAGACAGAATTAAAGCTCAGGTTGTTGCCAATGAAGTCTATCAACGCGATTCTATCGCCTCACAAGCGACAACCATTGGTGCTTTGGCAAGTGTTGGTCTCGATTGGCGTATTATCGATCAGTTTGTTGAAAAGATCACTGCTGTCAGCGCTGAGGATATTCAACGTGTTGCGAAAAAATACCTTATTGAAGACCAACTCACTATCGCCGAACTCGGCCCGCAGCCCTTAGATAGCAAAAAATCACGCAACTTTAGCGGTGCGCTACGTCATTAAGATGGAAAACACTATGACTCAGAATTTTACTTTCATAACAAAGAGCATGCTATTCGCCCTAATTGGCGGCAGCATGATCTTGTCGGCACAGAATGCCAAGGCAACGCCGAAAATTCAGCATTGGAAAAACGATCATGGTAGCGCGGTCTATTTTGTTGCAGCGCCGGAACTACCAATGATTGATATCCGTATCACCTTTGATGCGGGTAGCGCTCGCGATCGTGACCTACCTGGATTGGCCTTGATGACCAATGGCCTATTAGCCGAAGGTGCTGCTGAACTCAGCGCTGATGATATCGCCGAACGCTTTGAAAATATTGGCGCCAATTTTGGCAACGATGTCGGTCGTGATAGCGCTGAAGTTAGTCTGCGCAGCTTGTCCGATCGACGTTGGCTAGATTCTGCTTTAGAAACATTCATTACGGTTCTAAGCCAGCCAAGCTTTCCGCAAGAAGCCTTGGAACGCGAACGCCAAAGAGCATTAATTGCGCTACGCGGTCAAAAACAATCTCCACAAGCGCTTATCGGTAATGCTTTTTATGAAAACCTCTACGCTGGCCACGGTTATGCGGCACCAACCCTCGGCTACGAAGAAAGCATGTCGGCCTTAACACGTGACAATATTCAAAATTTTTATGAACGCCACTATGTGGCCAGCAATGCGACTATTGCTATCGTTGGCGACCTAAATCGTGATGAGGCCGAAAAGCTTGCCAATAAGCTTACCGCTCAACTCACACCTTCCGAAAAACTTGCCGTGATTGAGCCGATTAGCTATCAGGGAAAAAATAAACGCGTTCACATCGAACACCCTTCCGCACAAACTCATATCATGGTTGGCTTACCCTCACACGCGCGGGGTGAAGAAGATCATTTCGCCCTGTTTGTTGGTAACCATGTCCTAGGCGGTGGTGGCTTTGGCTCACGTATCACTCGTGAAATCCGTGAAGACCGTGGCTTGGCCTATAGCGCTTACAGTTATTTTGCGCCTATGCGCGCTCAAGGCCCATTTGTTGTCGGCTTACAAACCAGTAATGCGCAAACGGCTGAAGCCTTAGAGGTGCTTAACAATACCGTTGCCGCCTTTATTAAAGAAGGCCCTACCGATGAAGAATTAGCCGCCGCGAAACGCGATATTGTTAATGGCTTTCCGCTGCGTATTGCCAGCAATAGCAGCCTGATTGACTATGTCAGCTTAATCGGTTTTTATAAGCTTTCTTTAGACTATTTAAACGAATTTACTGCAAAGGTCGATAACGTCAGCAAAGAACAGATTCGTAAAGCTTTCGCTAAGCGGGTTAAATTGGATCAACTGCTTACTGTCACCGTCGGCCAGGCTGCAGATAAGGGCTAAGATTGAGCAACACAAAACTACGCGGCACTTTACGTGTTATTGGTGGAGAATGGCGCTCGCGCATTTTGAACTTTGATGCAACCAGTGGCGTTAGACCGACCTCTGACCGTGTTCGAGAGACCTTGTTCAACTGGTTGCAAGCTTCTACACCCGGCGCAATCTGTTTAGACTTGTTTGCGGGCAGCGGTTCACTTGGCATCGAGGCACTATCACGCGGCGCAAAAGACGTGACATTTGTTGAACGGTCTAACCGCCTTGCCGATGAGCTTCGTTCACGTCTATCCTTGCTGGAAGCACAGGAGCGCGGCCATGTTGTAAAGTCTGAGGCTGAACCCTTCCTACAGCAATCGAACGAGCGTTTTGACATCGTATTTCTCGACCCGCCGTTTTCAACCGATATTATCGATAGTGTCTGCGCGACCTTGGAAGCTCGTTCGCTTCTGAGCGAGCGAGCTTTTATCTATATCGAAACTCCTCGCTCAGGCGAGCCGCCGGTTTTACCCCACAATTGGTCGGTAACACGCGCTAAAATAGCGGGGAATGTCAGTTATCAACTGGCGCAGCGACAGATCGACACCGCCTCATGAGCAAAATCGCCATCTACCCCGGTACATTTGATCCGATCACCCATGGTCATCGCGATATTGTCGTGCGCGCTTGTCAGCTGTTCGATAAAGTCATTGTCGCCGTATCGGAAAACACCCATAAAAACCCGGCTTTCGATTTCGATGAGCGTATTGCTCTAGCCAGCGAAGTGCTTGCTGACAATGACAAAGTAGAGGTTAAAGGGTTTAGTAATCTCTTAGTCGACTTTGTTAGAGAACAACAGGCTAAGACGATTATTCGTGGTTTACGTGCTGTATCTGATCTTGAATACGAATTTCAGCTAGCGAGCATGAATCGCAAACTGTCTTCTAATATCGAGACGATTTTTCTCATGCCTGATGAACAATACACCTATTTATCGTCAAGCATCGTACGGCAAGTAGCCGAATTGAAAGGTGATATCAGTAACTTTGTTCACCCTAGCGTTGCCGAAGCCTTAACGGGTAAACATAGATAAACACCTATCATGGCGCTAATTATTACTGATGAATGCATCAATTGTGACGTCTGTGAACCAGAGTGTCCTAATGGTGCAATCTCGGAAGGTCCCGAGATCTATGTCATCGAACCTAAACTCTGCACCGAATGTGTCGGCCACTTTGATACGCCACAGTGTGTCGAAGTATGCCCGGTTGAGTGCATACCGCATGACCCCAATCACGTCGAAAGCCATGAAACGCTTTTGGCAAAATACGAATTTCTTATGACTCAGGCTACGAAAGATACTAATGCAGCAAACTAGATTTAGCAGACTAAGGAATATCTGTTTTACATTGATACTGGCAGCAACGTTTAGCAACGCCAATGCGCAACAAGCCGGTGTTGCCACCGCCCACCCACTAGCGACAGAAGCCGCACAACAAATACTCAACCTCGGCGGTAACGCCTTTGACGCGGCTGTCGCGGCAACAGCAACCCTCGCGGTGGTTGAGCCGGCTGGATCAGGTTTAGGCGGGGGTGGCTTTTGGTTATTGCACCGAGCCGAAGATGGCTTTGAGACCATGCTTGATGGCCGAGAAATGGCGCCAGGCAAAGCACATCGGGATATGTACCTAGATGCAGATGGCAACGTCATTCCAAAGCTTTCTATCAACGGGCCTTTAGCCGCCGGCATCCCTGGTGTTCCGGCAGCGCTTGCCTATCTCGCAGAGAACTACGGCAATCTTGAGTTATCGCAATCGCTAACTCCGGCTATACGACATGCTCGCCAAGGCTTTGCGCTTGACGCGCATGCACAGCGCTTACTCAAATTTCGTCATAAAGCCATCTTAGCTTCGCCCGCAGCCGCTGAAGTCTTTTTGGTCGATGGCGAGATACCACCCATCGGCCATAGCATTATTCAAACAGACCTTGCTAACACTTTAGAGATGATTGCTGCAACCAACGCGAAAGGCTTTTATCAAGGTGAATTCGCCAATCAGCTCGCTAGCGGTGTAAAAAGCGCTGGCGGCATCTGGGAAGTTGAAGACTTAAGCAATTACAAATTGCTTGAACGCGAGCCCATCCGCACTGAATATCGTGGCATGACTATCACCTCAGCAGCACCGCCATCTTCGGGCGGTATTGCTTTGGCGACCATGTTAAACATTCTTGAAGGCTACGACCTTGAGGGTATTGCAAGTGCGCAACGCAAGCATCTTATTATCGAAGCTATGCGCCGTGCCTACAGAGACCGTGCTCAGTATTTGGGCGACCCGGACTTTGTCAAAATTCCACAAGAAAGATTAACTAACAAGATTTATGCGTCAGGGCTTCGCTCAGGCATACACCCCAAAAAAGCGACACCTAGCGAACTGTTACCGACAAGTGTTAACCACCCTAGTGAAGGAACGGATACCACTCACTTTTCGATTGTCGACCGTAACGGTAATCGAGTCGCCGCCACCTTATCGATTAATTTCCCTTATGGCTCCGGCTTTATGGTTCCGGGCACGGGCATCTTGTTAAATGATGAGATGGATGATTTCTCTTCTAAGCCTGGCATTGCTAATGTCTATGGCTTGGTTGGAGCTGAGGCAAATGCCATCGAAGCCGGCAAACGGCCATTATCGAGCATGTCACCCACTTTTATTGAAGATGACAAAAACATTGTTGTACTTGGCACCCCAGGCGGCAGCCGCATTATCACTATGGTACTACTAGGCATTTTAGAGTATGCGGACGACGGCTATGCCGATTCCATCACTAAACTTGGTCGCTACCATCACCAATTCTTGCCCGATAAAGTCGTCTACGAAAAAGATGCGCTGAGCGAAGAAGAAATAGCTGAACTGAAGAAACGAGGACACACGCTTGAGCAACACAGTCGCACTTTCGGCAATATGCAAGTTGTGATTGTTGATAAAAACTCGGAAACCGTGTCAGCTTCAAGCGATCCTCGTCGCGGAGGCGAAGCTTCGGTCAAGTAAGCACTGCGCACAATCCTAGAGCGTCTGAAACACGCGCGTGCTATGACCTAGATCACGCTTAGCGAAATTGTCACATCACTGTTAAGTCTATGTGATGAACACATCGACCAATCAATCGATGATTAACTCCATACTAGTTTCAACAACTAGGCCAAAATCAGGGTAACTTCGATCACGCTCATGTTTGTTCAGCAAAACCAAGCAACACAACTCGCTCGACTTTTTTCACTGCTTGCACAAGGCGAGCGGCTGGCGCACCACAGTGCCACACAACAAAGCAGAATGATGCTCAACCAGGAAAGGCCTTCGCAAGCTAAATTTCTCAAAACCCAGGCAAAACAAGAGTTATTTCATGCTAGGGTTTTTGATGGCACGATCACTTGGCTTGATAGCAACCAGGCTTGTACTCCATATCGCTGCCTAGAAAAATATTCAGGCCACCTGGAAACATCGCTTAAGCAAGGTGCCATGACAGAGTCTATCTTAGCCACTCAAGTCGTATTAGAAAGCCTTGGCAAACTTGCCTTACAAGGCATTGATAATCGTATGAATCGATACAGCTTTGGTCTTAAGAAGATTCGCTCAACCATACTCGCACAAGAAGACCAACATCATGACTTTGGCCAAAGCGAGCTTCATCGATTCATGCAGGAAGAGAACATGGACTTAACAGCTGTACAAAACTTGGCTTACCAATACTTAGAACTCGCTTTCGAAGTATTGGATGAAGTAGAACCCCTTTTTGAAAGCCTCGATTCGAATAGCCACCGTTTTAAGCAGGACCTTATTGGCGAAATGCCCTCTTGGTTAAACCTTAGCTAAACAGACAATGATTAGCATCATCATCCCAACACTAAACGAGCAAGTAGCAATACCCGAAACATTATCCTGCCTATTAGCACAACAAGCATCGTATACCAGTGAATTTGAGGTGATCGTTGTTGACGGTGGCAGCAGTGACGGCACTCTCAGTGTTATAGATAGCTATCGAAGCAACTTCGATAAACTGATAGTCACTACGACACCCCCTGGTCGAGCCAAACAACTTAATGCAGGCGCAAAACTAGCCAGCGGTGAAACCTTATTATTTCTTCATGCCGATACGTTACTACCAGATAACGGACTAGAAACAATCGACGCCGTATTGCGCGACCTTACTATTGCTGCTGGCTGTTTTCGACATAAATTTTCTGGTAGTCAATGGAGCTTGAGTTTTATTTCATGCTTACATAACTGGCGTTTTCGTCTTACCAAGATTATCTATGGTGACCAAGCTATGTTTATCCGTCGCTCACTATTCTTTCAGGTAGGGGGTTTTCCTGAGCAACTCGCTGAAGATATTTATTTCAGTCAGCAGTTGCTTTCTTTGACTCGACCGAAAATGCTACATGCCTACGTCACTACTGATTCACGCAAATTTAAGCAAATCGGGATTTGGCGCGCTTTGCTACAAGTGATCCGTATTCAACTGCAGCATCGTCGCGGCGAGACAATCAAACACCCGCAGTTTTTTCAGAATTATCGTTAGTAAACGGCCATCTTAATCTTCAACTGATTGAAAAATATGATATTTTTAGTTTTATTGGTGCCAGCTTGCACCTGATATTAGCCCACAACGATATACTTAAAAGTACCGATATTTCTTGTTTCAGCCCCAGTAAACGCCTATAATTGCCCGCTAACATTGATATTTGTAATTTCTGAGGAATTTACCGTGTATAACATTTTTCCACTGATTTTGATTCCTATCGTTATTTTCTTTGGACTAGCTGTATTTTTAGCTGGCTCAATGTCAGAAGCAGCAATCGGCAACTCACTTGCTGACAAAGACGACTAATCTTTAACTGCCAATTCTGGGCAGTTTTTCAGAACTTTTTCTCTACTGGTGATCTAAATAGATCACCAGTATTGTTCTATAACTATTTCTCATGCCAGTCAGCGAACAAGATCGTCGTCTCATCATTTTCCTGCTTGGCTCCGCTACCTTTCTATTCATAGGTACCACGCACGGCGTCGTACAAAGCCTTCCAGGTATTCGGGATTGGCTAGTTTCTGTCGGCACGCCTGTTAGCGGACCCGGCCACATGATCGACCCATTAGCACACGCCCATATTAACTTAGTTGGTGGCGTGGTTTTAATTGGTATGGCCATGACCTATTATCTCTTTCCTCGCATCACAGGCATGGCGATGTGGTCAGCCAAGATGATTACACACTCGTTTTGGTGGATTGCCTGCGGCGTAGTCGGCTTTTACTGCACACTAATGGTGTTTGGTATTACTGAAGGCCGAATGATGCGAGCAGGCCTGCTTGAGCAACAAGCTGCCTTTCATTCTTATTACGGGCCATCGATTAGTATCTCGGCCATTATCATGACCGTTGGTTTCATGATGTTTTTTATTAACGTCTTTATTACCGCACGCCGAGCTTTTGCCAATCATCAGAGCGCTTAGCCATGGCTATTTTGGAATGTGGCTGCCCGGAACACTACCCTAGCGAGTGGGATGGCAAAGACATTGATCTAAGCGGTCAATGTGTACACGCGCAATCCATTCCTGCGTTTTTCTTAATGCCGATTAACCATACTGGGCATAGAATGCGTCAGTCTGCATCAATTGAGGCACTGGAACTAGAAGAAGAATGGCCTGGCTTTACGCTGACCAAAACCACCATGTTTGGCGGAGAAATACTACGCCTTATCAATAACAGCGATTCACCTTCAAGGCTGATTAAACATTTACCTATCGATTTTAATGTCCGCTGTGCGATACATGAGGGCGAAATGAAAACGCTTGGCAATACGTCACGCAAGTTACAACAAGCCTTATTTGATGACGGCAAGCTACCTAAAGAACTGTATCTTAGTCATATTACTTGCCCGCGCTGTGCAGGTGACAGGGGTGGAGACAAAATTCTATTATTACGCCGCTGGCAAGCCAGCCCAACTCTGCAACGCCGCATTGATAAACAAAAAGCCTAATCAGCCTATCTGGGTAAACGCTCTATTTTCGAGTCACGGCATAGGCTGAACTCCCAACACGAAAGTTCTTTATTGACAACAAAGACTCGGTTGTCGACAGGACAGGCTGCAATAGCTCGTCCGGCTTCACATTGCGGATACTTAATTTTTATCAGCTTTAAAAATGAAGAGATACAATCATCATAAGCCGTCTTTGCTGCATTTAAACAGCCATGAAACTCGTCTAAATCACTGCCTATTGACGAACCCTCATAGTATTTACCACACTCAGCAAGACGCTCTTGCATCTGCTGTTGGCAAAAATAAGGGTAGCCTTTGGAAGTTATACTCTGACCGAATACAGGAATAGATAATAAGGAAAGATATAAAAAGAAAACACGACGGTCTGTTTCATCATAGTCAACCTCGCATCAACCACATATGGTCTTCGCTTCGACTCTTACCAGAGTTCGTGAGCGCACACTAAGGCAATAATACTAGCAGCCAGTCTCTGATTATACTGATTTAAGAATCACACGCAGCTATTCTGTAAGTTCTTTCCAGGGCAACTCAAACTCCAATATGGTTTCATCTTGGCCACGCTTTAATTTGACGAAAAGATGAGTATCGTTTTCCGCTACCTCGACAGCCCGGCGAAACACCCCGATATGACCATCCTGGACAGATTGCACCCATTGCTTGGATTCGTTAGCACGCAACCAAACTATCAAGGTCGAAGCAGGATAGCCATCCGTCTTAGTTGCTTTTAGCCAAATTTCATTATGGCCAACACGTACAGGATAAGGGTGAGTTTCGATTTTGAAAATTACATCATTCCAAAGTTGAGCTGGAATACGCGCTTGCTCACCTTTACTGCAAGCGATAATAAAAATACTCAATAAACTTAGCAGTATTACACGGTATAGCATTTTATTTATCTTTTGCATGCTTAACTAAATATTCTGTTATCTCAGCCACTTCGGCATCAGTCAACTTAGGCATAGCCCGTTGACCACGATAAGTCTGCATACGCCAAACTATCGGTGGCCATTCTTTTGAAGTGCGGCTGGCTGGTTTTGGCAAACCATGACAGCCACTACAATAACGTAGCAAAATCTCATCAACATCATTATCAGTACTCGATAAAGCCTGAGAACTGATGTCAACTTCGCTACCGCAAGCCGATAAGAAAACACCCGATAGAATGATAACAAACTTATTACGCTGGGCCCTCTGCATCGTCTTTCTTCTCGGCTTCTTTATCACGATACAAACG
>CAYUVE010000045.1:0-14548 GCA_964447985.1 uncultured Thiotrichales bacterium | reverse complement strand
GTTACGGCGATTCCAGTCTCTTGCTGGACGATAACTCTCACAGACTTGGTATCTCGGTAATGGCCTTTGCAATTGATACCGGGAAACAAATACTCCACGTCGTCAGGTAAATAACTTAGGCGATTACGCACAATGGCTGCCGTTACCGAATTTAATGGTAGTGTGGCTCGATCTCCACCTTTTTTCGTGATTGTGAATTCTAGGCGCTCAAAATCAATATCAGCCATCTTGATATTCATCGTACCGGTTAGGCGAACGCCTGAGAACAACATAAACAGTAAAGCGTCTCGGCCATTGCGCAGCGCTGACGTATGATCGTGATGCCTTAAATTTAAAACGGATTTGAGATAAGGGCCGAACTCACCATCATCTAATCTGATAGATCGTCTATTTGTGCGATTAATATTTATACCAAGCTGTTTCATTGCTCGGCTGACGGGGTTTCTAATGAACAACTCAGACTCGTCATATTTTGACTGCGCCCAATTCCAAACTGAGCGCAATATTCGCATGGCGTTATCTAATTGCGTTTTCCCCCTGGCGACTTTTTGTAAATAGACGGCTTTTACTTGATCAGGCGTGATACTGAACAAAGGCTCACCCATTAGGTCAACCAATAAACTCTCTGACTTATTCTTTATTTCTTTTTGGTAGCGTTCACTCGGACGTCGTTCAGCTAGAAACCCATTTAGCAAACGCTCGTCACTATTCTCGACGGGTGTACCAAAAATCATATCTCTTAGTGAGCGTTTAGCCTCACTGAGTTTATGCTCCTGTGCTTGTCTAGCCCGCTCTTCTAAAACTAAAAGTTTCGGGTCACGCCCCTCCTGAATTTCAAGAAATAAACTATCTGCTCGCTGGCGTAAGTCAGCAACACTGATCCCAGCATTTCGTGCGTCACCCACTTTCATAATTTGACGCTTATACATTTTGCTTTTTGCACTGCCACGCGGACGTATACGGGCATACAAACAAAATACACCATCAATGTAGGATTGATTTGGTCTAGCCCTTAAAGCCAAGTGACTGTCAGTGTCATAGACATAAAACTCTTTCTGGAAGCCGCCTTGATTAATTTGTTTTTCAATCACTCTTAGGCAGGGTTGATTAAATTTGATATGATTAGCGGATACCGCACCCATTTGATCTCCTTGTTCATCAGTGCTCAACAATGAATTTGGGATGCAACTGGGATGCAATTGAGCGTAACTTTTAAAATCCCAGGCAGCACTTCGAGTAACGTCCAAAGTGGTGTCTAAGAACAGAATAACCTATTTTTTACTTATAAATCAATAGGTTAAGTAACTGTGAGAAACCTGTAACACCATTAAGAGACGTCAAGAAACAAGTTTACTGGGAACATTCAAAATCTCCCGCCCGCAAGGGTGTGCCGGTTCGAGTCCGGCCTCTGGTACCACCTCCCGACCATCATAAACACAACGGATTATTTCCACCAGCCCACCTAATAATAGTGGCTTGGGATACACTGTGGATACAAATGGGAGCAATTCAAATCTCCTCAGCGCAACCTTATACTTTAATTTAGCTGCCATTGATCACCCGCACTCTCTACTCATATTACTACGCGGACTCCGCCCTTCCTTAAATGACAAACGACCACCTAGTACCTAAACATACAATCGCCACGCCTTAAATTTCACTCTAGTTTTCACTACTTGTAGATGAATAACTAGCGCCATATTCGAAAACTAGCAAGTGGTTTTATATGATTTGAAACACCTCTTAGAAATCATGCACCCAAATCGCACATTTTCATGAAATTACTCATTATCTTAATTCCGTCCTTGCCGGATACTTCTGGGTGTCCTTGAAAGCTATAGATGGGTTTCTCTATATGGCGAATAATTTCAACCCCGCAAACTTCTGAATATCCTTCTTACTTCAAAATCTTTTGGGCAGCTTGGGATGTGGTAGCGATGTTTTTTACGAATCATAAACTCAGGTTGTTCTAAGCCTGAGAAAATTGGATCATCTGGCTTATCTAAGATAATAAATGAGGGTAATAGTTAAATAGGCTCCAGAGCAGAGTCTTTAGCCAAGTCTTAACTAAGTCGTACCCGGTAGCTTGCTGATTTTTAACCAAAAATCTTCGATAGTTTGGGCAGCTTCGACAAATTTCTCATTTGTTACGGGTTTAACGATATAAGCGTTCGCATAGTGTTTATAGGACTCTAAGATATCCATGTAAGCTTCGGAACTGGTCAGCATAATCACGGGAATAACTTTCAAATCCTCATCTTTTTTAATCTCTATCAACGCTTCCTTACCGCTCATTCTCGGCATATTGATATCCATTAAAATAATATCTGGCTTTTCTGCATTAGAAAATTCACCTTTGCCGCGCAAATATTCCATTGCTTCAACACCATCAATTACGATGGTCACATGGACAGGAATATTCGCCTTTTCAAAAGCTAGCTTTGTAAGTATGGCATCACCCTCATTGTCTTCAACCAGAAGTATTTTAATAGGTACGTGCTCAGACATGTACGCCCTCTCTTTTCTGTTTTGGTATGGTGAAAAAGAAAGTGGTGTTTTGATCAAGTTTAGACTCAAACCAGATTTTTCCACCATAAAGTTCTACAAACTTCTTGCAGGTACTTAAGCCAATTCCTGTGCCGGGATATTTATTTTTGGTGTGAATACGCTGAAACATCTGAAACACTTTATCCGTATACTGCTGGTCAATGCCGATCCCGTTATCGGTGACAGAAAAAAGCCAGTGACGTGGCGTCTCTTCCGCCTTGATGGTGATTTCTGGCGTTTCACGCCCGTCCTGATATTTTAAAGCGTTGCTGATAAGGTTTTGCATAAGAACTATCATTAAGGTTTCGCTGGTCTCGACGGTAGGCAAAGTTTCAATATGAATGTTGGCCTTATTGGTTTCTATATCTTTGCTAAACTCTTCTAGAATACCTTTCGTGACTCTGTCGCTATCGACAGTTTCAAATTTCACGGATTCACGACCGACACGAGAAAACGTTAAGATATCGTGAATCATTTTTTGCAGGTTTCCTGCGTTTTTATAGATCAGCTCAAGATATTTTTGCGCTTCTTCGTCAAGCTGCTCTTGATAGTTAGAGTGTAAAATTTCGGCAAAAGAGTTCATCATCCGTGCCGGTTCCTGTAAGTCGTGGGAACAGATATAGGCAAAGCGCTCTAGCTCATCATTATTGTCTTGCAATACGGTATTAAGCTTTTTAAGCGCTAGCTGATGTTCGTGTAGATCGACATAAACTTGTACCTTGCTTCTCAGAATATTGGAATTAATTGGTTTATAAATATAATCAACCGCTCCAATCTCCGCTGCCCGGTCGATATAAAACTCTTCCTTACTAATGGCTGTGACAAAAATAATGGGAATATCTTTTGTCTTCTCTTCTTCATGCATCAACTTGGCAACTTCAAACCCATCCATCTCGGGCATTTGCACATCGAGCAAGACAACTGCAAAATCATGGCGCAACATTAATGACAAGGCTTCATTTCCTGATCCTGCCTCCAGGATCTCTGCCTTGACAGCTTTAAGAATCTTGCGCGTGACCACTAGGTTTTCGATACGATCATCGACAATGAGTATTTTTACCCCTTCATGATCGCCGCGATGGTGCGAGCCATAATCATGCTTGTTGCTGGCTTGTGTTTTTGATAACACTGTACGCTCCCTCGTTAAACCATTTTTTTTCTAAAAATTCTGTTTTTATCATCAATGGCTTCAAAGTCTTCCTTACCATCAAAAAAGATAATACTTTCCTTGTTGCCAAGGCATAGATAACCGCCTGGGCGTAAGCTAGAGGACAGCAGAGCGAGAACGTTATTTTGTAAAAATTGATCGAAATAGATCAAAGTATTGCGGCAAAAAATGACATTCATCTCACCAAAAACACCATCGCTGACTAAATTGTGATGGGAAAACGTAACCGGTTTGCGCAAATGACTTTCGATTTTAGCGAAGTGATAAGAGTCGTGATAATAGTCTGATAAATGGCTTTGACCACCAGCATCACGATAAGGCACTTTGGCCTCTTCAAGTTCAATCATGGAATAAATACCATCAGACGCTTTCTCAATAGCTCCATTATTGAAGTCCGTAGCATAAATAGTGGCTGCATCCAACAGCCCTTCCTCGTATAACATGATAGCATGGGTATAGACTTCTTGCCCGGTAGAACACCCCGCATGCCATACTTTAACGTAGGGAAAAGTCGTTAAATAGGGAAGCACATTTTTTCGGTAACTGGCAAAGAATTCCGGGTCACGAAAAAACTTGGTCACACCAATTGATAGTTTAGCTAAAAACTCATTCAAGAAATCGGGCTGTCGTAATAATAGCGGGATCAAATCACTAATATAGCCGAGTTTCCTTCTTTGGATAATTTCGTTGAGTCGGCGCTCGATAGATTCTTTGGAATAATGTGTAAAGTCATAGCCATACATTTCATGAACCAGTTTTAATACAAGCTCAATCTCCATGAATTTAGGTGTAGGGTCGCGTACGGAGGCTTCTTCCATGATGACCTATTTTTAAAGCATTGGGTGATACATCTTAAGTGAGTTATCGGTTTTTCTGTTCAAACATTAAAATTCTTAGAAGCGCGAGAAGAACGTCTATATCCACAGGTTTGGCCAAATAATCCGTGGCGCCGGCTTGCAAGCATTTCTCGCGCTCATCAGCGGCTGTGCGTGCAGTCAGCGCAATTACCGGAATATCTTTATAAACGGGATCAGTGCGAATCACTTTAGTTGCCTCATAGCCGTCCATTACGGGCATCATAATATCCATTACAATAAGCTCAATGCCGCTTTCCTTATCAAGCTGTTCTAGAGCCATCTGGCCATTATCAGCGACAACAACCTCAATGCCTTGTTTTTTAAGCATTTTTGAAATGGCAAAAACATTACGCATGTCATCATCAACCAGTAGGACTTTACGACCGTTCAACACCTCATTAGGGTTGTGCTTCATATTGATAACCCGCCGCTGATCCTCGTTGAGGCTGGCTTCAACACTGTGTAAGAACAACATAACTTCATCAACAAGACGATCAGGCGCGTGCGCCCCCTTAATAATGATTGAGCCTGTATATTCCTCAAGCGTTTGCGTTTCTTGCTTGGTTAGTTTACGCGCCGTATAAACGATAACAGGCGGAATATTTTGCCCTTGCTTTTCCTGAGCGTGCTTCAACCAATCAAAACCAGACATATCAGGCAACTGCAAATCAAGAATAATACAATCAAATTTCTGCTTAGCCGTTTTGTCCAGCGCGATTTTTCCCTCAGATACAGAGGTAATATCTAACTGTTTATTATTCAGTAATTTTTCAATCGCAATTTGTGTCTTTTTATCATCTTCAATGACTAAAACGTTTTTAACCGTCTTCTGAATAATGTTAGCCACGTTGGCAAACATAGCATCCATTTGCTCAACCGTAACAGGCTTTGTCAAATATCCCACCGCTCCCCTTTGCATGATTTCCTTACTCTGTTCATCTATAGCAGAAATCACATGCACAGGAATATGTCGCGTTTTTAAATCACTTTTTAAGTGTTCAAGCACCCGTAAACCATTCATATCCGGCAAAGCCAAATCAAGAATCACCGCCACCGGCATATGCGCATGCACCATCATCAATGCATCTTTACCCAAATGAGCTATCAGCGGTATATAACCTTCTTTGGCTGCCAGCTTTTTAATGGTGCTGGCAAATTTATTGTCATCCTCAACAATCAAAAGTGTTTTCTGCGTAGATATATTGTCACCGTGTTCAATTTTACGTACGCTTTGCGACTGAAGCGTAACCATGGCATCACTAGATATCTGCTCAGCATCGGCTATGTCGTCTTCTGCTGCTGAAAGAGGAAGTGTTAATGTAAAAGTGCTTCCTTTTGCTTCTTCACTTTCTACGCTAATGTGACCACCGAGCAAATCCGTTAATTGCCGGGAAATAGAAAGACCCAGCCCGGTACCACCATACTTGCGGTCAATAGAACCATCAGCTTGTTTAAATGCTTCGAAAATTTCCTGCTGCTTATCCTGACTTATACCGATGCCTGTATCTCTGACTGTAAATACAATGTGCGTGTTATCGGATGAAATATTCAACGAGACACCGCCACTATCAGTAAATTTGATGGCATTAGACAATAAGTTCTTTAAAATCTGTTCTAAACGCTGGCTGTCTGTATAGAGTGTTTCCGGAACATTTTCAGTAACATTAGCGTCGAGAGTGATACTGCGCTCTTTGGCCAGCGGGGTAAATTGCTTAATCAGCTTTTGCGCAAGCGTTGTAATAGGAATATGGTCACGGGTGATTTTGAGGTGCCCGGCCTCGATTTTGGAAAAGTCGAGTACATCATTAATTAGACTTAGAAGCTCAACCCCACCATTGTAGATCATCGCTGCTTCGTCAACTTGCTCTTCGGTTAAATTGCCTTCTTCATTGGTTTGAAAAGCTTTAGCTAAAATTAAAAGGCTATTCAGCGGCGTTCGCAGCTCATGGCTCATATTGGCAAGAAATTCAGACTTATATTTACTCGCCCGTTCTATTTCTGACAGCTTATGTTCGATATCGCGCGCCTGATTTTCAATTTGTGATTTCTGTTCTTCTAGTTGGCGATTCTGTGCCTCCATTTCCGTGGCTTGCTGTTGAAGTTCATCTTGCTGGCGTTCCATCTCAGCAGCTTGTTTTTCTAACTGCTCGCTGGAGATTCGCAGTTCTTCGTGCTGTACTTTTTCATCAAATAACATACGCTCGACATTTTCCCGCGCCTGCGCAGCAATCACTACAAGCCCGACTGCTTCGCGGACACGCTTGAGTAGAAATTTATGCTGCTCAGTAAAAGGTTTGAGCCCTGCAATTTCAATCACGCCAATGGGCTTACTTTCAATAAACAAAGGCGTAATCATGCGATGCTTGGGTTTGATTTCACCTAGACCGGAATGGATGCGGAAATAATCATCAGGGAGGTCATTATCAATCTTAATAAGACCATCTTCTAGCGCAATAGATAAAACTGAGTTGCCCTCTTCTATTTCTTGAACAGCTTTGGGTTGTCTTTTTATCGCGTAACCTGCAATAAGGGATAGCTTGTCATCATCAGTTTTTTTATAAAAGGCACCCAATGGCGCATCCAAATAGGTGCAGATAGCTTTCAGGATGTTGTAAGCCGTGTCTTCAGTTTTCAGATCACCGCGCGCTGATTCTGCGATTTTGAGCTGTCCTGTGCGCAACCATTCCTGTTCACTTACCTCGGTTACCAAACGACTCAAACTGCGCGCCAGCGTACCGATCTCATCCTTGTTATGAACCGGAAGGTCGCTAATATCGGTATCTTCGGGAAAAGTCTCTGCCAATGTCGCCATGCGCGAGAGCGGCCTAGAAATTATACGCCCGAATATGATGACCACAATGGCTGCCACAGCGACTAAGCCAAAAGCTAATATGACATTTTGGAGTCGCAGTACCCGCGCATCCTCGAGCGGCATCACCTCACTCACATGCGTGAAATACATCCAATCCGTGATAAAAGCCGCACTGATGACCAACAAGACAGCTAGCGCGGCAATTTTGGTGCTGATCTTCGACGCAAAATTGATACGATTCGACATATAAAAGTCCCTTTATCGTTATATGGCTAAGTCTATACCTAACAAAGAGTTTTTGTATATTTTTCTCGGTACTTAATTGATATCGAAGCGGGAGATTTACGCGTTTATGAGAGGCAATTACCTACTAAACCTTAGGAAAAGGACATCACCAAGAGACCTGCGGCAATACCTATGCCCGACTAGTTAAGTCTTTATCTTCCGAGTTATTCCGGCTTAGTAACCAGTAGACGATACCTAGGCTTAAACCTACCCCTGCATAGGCAGCAATTTTACTAGCTTCATATTCACTGGGATCGAGCACTAGAAACTTTCGTGCTACGGCAACAATTGCAATGAGCACGATAATTTTTGCTTGAAACAATAAACCTTTCCCTTCCAAAATAGCATCAATAGAATTACGGAATTCAAATGCAATTAAAAGCGTTAATAACATACCGAATGTGGTTTGAAAGATTTTAAATTCGGATTTGTCTGTCACAACGGTAATGACTAAATCATAGACATTTTCCAAAAGCCTAAAAAATGCTGCGAGAATAATAATGGCCAGGAGAATACTAACAAACAGCATAACAATATATTCAAATCGCTCGAAGGCCGTCATAGTTGGCCAAAGTTGCTTTAATTTCTCTATGCCTTTGGCAGGTTTATCTTCAACATGATTGCTATGCATTGAATTCTCCAGGATATTTGATCAAATACTGAACTATTCTAATTTTTTGGCTGTAACGCCTAATACGTTCTAAGCTGGCCGACATACCACCGCCACAATTAGCTGTTTATGCCAGCAAAATATGCGCGGACAAAACCAAAAAAACAGCCCCTTACTCAAGAGATGATATAGTACGTATGCAAATTAAAGAGTATATTACTTTCTTAAAAATTAGCGAGAAGTTATTGCTAACTTATAGGACACAATTAGAGAATTCATGTGTTTGTAATACGGATTGAAAACAATCAGGCCAGTAAGTTAGAAACTGACGGGGCATTTTCTCTTGTTAATACTGACCCTTTGACTTGGGTTCATCTGGAGGGAGATGTTGTCGATGCTAAAACCTGGCTTACTTCACATGCTAATCCTGATGAAGAAACTGTCAACTTACTGTGTGATGAATTAACAAGACCACGGGTCATCGTCAACGGGTCGGATGATGTTATTACAACAATTAGAGTCCCCTATATTGATGACGAACAATCGGTAAAATTTGCTTCCCTTAGGGTTTGGATAACAGCCCATTACCTGGTTACTATTTCGTATCTCGCCCTACCAATTGTGCATCAAATTAAAGACCAATTACTGCGAAAAGCCTATAGCCTTTCCTCTCCTTACTTGCTCTGTGCAACGATTTTCGAAAAAGCGAATGATCAGATCACGCACCACACGGTAACGCTTGATGAAGGCTTAAGTGAAATCGAAGATCGTTGGGATGCTCAACACACGCCAGACCTTGATGCTTTGTACTCGTTACGCTTGTATATCTCGCAATTAAACCGCTACCTTTTGTCACAAATGGAAGCTTTTTTACGATTGGGTTCGATTATTCCAGACAGAGTTAAAACAGCGAAAGAAAAAAAACATCATGCGTCTAATTGGCGAGAAATGGCCAACACATTGAAGCGCGACATGGAAGCCATTACTGAAATGCGCGAAAGGATTGTCATTTTACTGGACGCCATTCAGCAAAACACGAATGAAAAAATGAATGACATTATGTATCGGCTTTCCATTATCGCTGCATTTTTTCTGCCCTTGACATTTTTTGCCAGTTTATTAGGTATGAATGTCGAAGGTATCCCTTTTCAGAAACACACTTTAGCGTTTTGGCTAGTGTGTATCGGCATGATGATTGTCTTGCTCTTCCAATGGCTGTTATTTAAACGTTGGCGCTTGTTCAAATGAAACGAGACAAGGTATTGTCTTTTAGAAAAGGTGAAGGGCAATGGTCGCTCGCACTTCCAACAAAAGGTAAATGCTAATGCATATGGATCCCATTATGCCCTTTGCTGTCGGAGCGATTCTTCTCATCCTGCTTATCGGCACTGTACTTAAACTTGCTCATCAACCCCATGTAGTCGCTTATTTAATTGCCGGTATGATTATTGGTCCTTCAGGCATTGCCATCGTAAGTGATCCTGAATTAGTCGGTCGGCTTGGCGCAATCGGCGTGGTCTTATTACTGTTTTTCGTCGGTATGGAGACCGATGCCAATAAATTGATCGCCAACTGGAAATTGGCCATATTAGGGACGTTTCTACAAATTTTATTAAGCATCTTCTTTGTTTGGCTGCTGGCACTTTGGTTTGACTGGTCATTGTCTAGAACAATTTTGATTGGCTTTGTTATCAGTTTGAGCAGTACCGCTATTGTCATCAAACTGCTTCAAGATACTGGGGTTTTGGCCTCAAAAGTTGGACAAGGTGTGCTGAGTATCTTACTCGCGCAAGATTTAGCCATTATCCCCATGCTCATCATCCTGGGGCTCTTAAGCACGGGAGAAGTAGATGGCCTGCATCTCTTAAAACAAGGGATTGGTGCCTTACTCGCAGGCGCACTTTTCGTATATATCGTCTCTCGCAAACAAGTCCACCTTCCACTATCCAGCTGGCTTAAAGAAGATAGGGAACTACAACTCTTTAGCGCCCTTAGCATTTGTTTTGGTCTTGCCTTAATCACCGCCTGGTTAGACTTATCGACCGCATTAGGTGCTTTCATAGGCGGAATGCTAATTGGCGCAGCCAAAGAGACACAATGGGTACATCACTCTCTTGAGCCCTTTAAGGTATTATTTATTGCCGTATTTTTTGTCTCGGTAGGCATGTTGTTGGATACGGACTTCCTTTTAGAAAACTGGTTGGAAGTCAGCGCTCTGACATTAATCGCCTTGCTCACGAATACATTTATCAATGCCCTGATTCTCAAAATAGCCAAATTTAACTGGCGCGACAGTCTCTACGCCGGTGTTCTGCTATCACAAATCGGGGAATTTAGCTTTGTCTTAGCCGCTGTTGGCTTACAAGCTGCAATTATTAATGACTATGGTTACCAACTTGCATTATGTGTTATTTCTCTTTCTTTACTGGTCAGCCCTCTTTGGATTATGTTAGGAAAAATGATTATTAAACCAACTGTTTTACTGCAATCAACGAACAAAGCGTGAGTGAAAATAAGTGGATGAATTTCAAATCTCCAGTAAGGTTATCGTAACGATAATATTGATAGCGAGCGCAATCGCGATTCGTTTTGCGGTTGTTTATAAACTTAAAAAAATCTCACTCGAAGATCATGAATCCCCTCGTCGTTGGATCAACACGACGAATAACGTGATAACGCTTATCATTGTTGTTGGGCTAATCATTATCTGGTCATCCGAGCTACAGCTCGTTGCGCTATCTGTTGCCACCTTTGCTGTGGCGCTGGTGATTGCCGGCCGGGAATTTATTCAGTGCCTGCTTGGGTTTTTTTACCAATCGACCTCACGCGCGTTTGTCGCTGGAGACTGGGTTAAAATTGGTAATCATTATGGCGAGGTCGTGTCTAATGACTGGCTGTCCACTAAGATATTGGAAATTGATATCGATGCAAAAAGCTATGACTACACCGGTAAAACGCTGGTTATCCCTAATAACCAGCTCGTCACCAATACCATTCATAATCTCAATTTCATGCGACGTTATGTGTCACATAGTTTTAGCATCATACGCGATGCAAAGCCTGTCAATGCATTCAATGCAAAACAATACATTTTGGAACGTGCCCAAGCATACTGTGAGCCTTTTAAGGATACCGCAGCACGATATAGCCACTTGATCGAGAACCGGCTGGATATTAGCTTATCCGGACCAGAAGCTAGCGTTCGTATTGCTACAACTAATCTCGGAAGAAATGAATTTACGATTACGGTATTTTGCCCGACTGAGCAAGCCGTCAATATTGAACAACAGCTTACCGAAGATTTTATGAATTACTGGTACGCTGAAATAGAAAAAACGAAAGCAAAGCCTACTGATAGCAACACTTCGGGAGACGAGGTTGACTAGCCCTAAGCGATCAAAAAAGCCGGAGCATCAATGTATGACCTAACATTACAGTTTTCTATTCAAGTCGATGACTCGGCGGCCAAAACTACCACATTAGCATTTTTATTTAACGGACAGAATTTCGAGATTGAAACTAAGCATCAGGAAATAAAAGCGATATTAGACGAAATACTTAAACCTTATTTTGAAGATGAAACAGAAAATGACGAATAATGCTCAACTGAGTTAGCGTATTTTTGCGGCTTACCAATTAATCACTGGCTAATAAGAATGTCTTAGACGGATCAACCAACACTCTCTCCCCCATACCTGTTCGCCCCAGCAACATAAGATAACTCATATTAGAACGATCTGTTAGCGTAATCTCAATAGGCCAGTGTTCTGTTCCCAGACGTAATATTGTGCTGATGACATAGCGATCTTCCGATTTACCATTGGAGGATTTCACCCCACGAATATCATGCAGTGGTGTCTCACAATGAATTATTTTATCCACATCAAACACATCTGGGTGAATATCAAAACGCACCCATGAACGACCCTGTTTGGTAAATTTCTCTAAATTATCGACATGCAAAGATGAAGTGCGTGCACCGGTATCCACACGTACCTCGACGTTCTCGATGCCGATATCTGGCAAACTGCAGAGCTCTAAACTGCCTACGATTATTTTGTCTTGCATATCAAGAAATGTTGGTTCGCGAATTATAGACCTTCTGTGTGAAGACGGTTTTGAGAAAATAGCGAGTCCTGCATCATTTCTATGTTCTCAGCGATCTCTTCATCCTCTTCACTAAAATAGGCAATGTGATACATAGCGTCACCCTCCTGAACAAGGGGGATATTTTGCTTACCGATTATAATACCGGAACGCATCGCGTAAACGGTATCGAGACTATTACCGAATGAGTTACCGATAATCGCCAATTTATCGCCGGTTGACACTTGATCTCCGAGATTTTTTAAGTCACGTACGATGCCACTTGAACCCGCACGTACCCATGCGCTTTTGTTGGCAACATAAGGTTTAATGGCCGGCTTTTCAGGGCCTCTGACTTTTCTGCGCTTAATCATTCCAAGCCTGGCTAACACATTTTGAATACCGCGTATTCCGGCACGTATTGATAGCTCATCAAAACGCAAAGCCTGTCCGGCTTCGTATAACAACATTTTTACACCAATCTCAACAGCTGCCTGGCGCAAAGAACCATCGCGAAGATTGGCATTCAGTAGTACGGGAACACCAAACGCTTCGGCCATGTTGCGGGTTTCTTCATCGTCGAAATTGCCACGAATTTGAGGCAAATTAGAACGATGTAAGGCACCCGTATGAAGGTCGATACCATAATCACATTGGCGCACGATCTCTGTCATAAATGTATGGGCGACAATACCTGCTAAAGAGCCTTTGGCTGAGCCAGGAAAGCAACGATTAAGATCGCGTCGGTCAGGCGTATAGCGGCTTTGATTTAAAACGCCGTAAACATTAACCATTGGAATAAAAATGAGCGTGCCTTGTAAAAGGCGCAAGGTTTTAAGTTTGATTAAACGACGAATAATTTCTAATCCATTTAGCTCATCGCCGTGTATGGCGGCCGAAACAAAAACTGTGGGTCCGGACTGCTTTGCTCGAATAACATGAACCGGCATACAGATATCGGTATCAGTGTAAAGCTTAACAACGGGAATTTCGATTTGGCGCGATTGGCCCGGAGGAATTGTGTAGCCAGCGATAACAAGCTCTGCCATAACCTAGCCCTTGCCGCGTGTCCTTGTATTGTTAGGTTTAGCGTTGGCTAAAATAAAATCGTAGACCATCCCAGCCACGTCTTTTTTTGTCGCGGCTTCGATGCCTTCTAAGCCTGGCGATGAATTAACCTCCATCACGACAGGTCCATTTTTAGACTGTAAGATATCAACACCGCAGACGTTTAAGCCCATGACCTTTGCTGCACTCATCGCTGTTGCTCGCTCTTCTTTACTCAATTTGAAAAGCTGTGCGGAACCACCACGATGCAGGTTTGAACGAAATTCACCCTCAGCCGCCTGGCGCTTCATTGCAGCAACCACTTTATTACCTACTACAAAGCAGCGTATATCGGCGCCGCCGGCTTCTTCAATAAATTCTTGCACAAGGATATTAGCCTTGAGCCCCATGAACGCCTCGACGATACTTTCAGCGGCTTTGTCTGTATCAGCAAGTACCACCCCGATACCTTGCGTGCCTTCGAGTAGTTTTATCACTACCGGCGCCCCGCCCACATTTTTAACCAAATCCTTCACATTATCAGGCTTGCTAGCAAAGCCGGTTCTTGGCAATCCTACTCCTTTACGTGATAACAACTGTAAGGATCTAAGCTTATCCCGAGAACGGCTAATGGCAACCGACTCGTTAACACAGAAGGTTCCCATCATTTCAAATTGACGCACGACGGCTGTGCCGTAAAACGTAATCGATGCACCGATACGCGGGATCACAGCATCGTAATACGGCAGCTCTTCTCCGTGATAGCGAACAGCAGGCCGGCTTTTGGTGATGTCCATGTAGCAATGCAGCGTGTCAATGATATCAACCTGATGACCACGCTCTTCACCTGCTTCTTTAAGACGCCGAGTCGAATAAAGGTTTTTGTTTCGAGATAGTATCGCTACTCTCATCATTGCTCCGCTTAAGGCTTTGGGTATATTTCTATGAAAACAGCAAAATTATTTGCTAAACCGGATTACGTATATTTTAGCACTCAATTCGACTTAAGGCCCTCTACACTATCAGCTACTGCGAACACTGCCTCAAGCTCTGAACAGTTTAGAGACTTCATAATCTCAGCTCGCTGGCGTAAGTCAGTCACACTGATCCCTGCATTGCGTGCATCACCCACTTTC
>CAYUVE010000044.1:12364-14592 GCA_964447985.1 uncultured Thiotrichales bacterium | reverse complement strand
GAAGCCAAAAGTGTCACTATAAGCAGAAACTTAACCATAATATCCCTGTACAGAAATAGTGAGAATAAAACACTCACTCACCAACACCGGATACTAGCCAAATCCGGCTAATATCCCCCTGTGCACACTGTGCAATGAAAAGCTTTCCTATCTATGTAACGGCAAAAACCGTGTCCTCTAAAGGATTAATATTGTCTCTATCGACCCCAACCCTTGAACATCTCTTTAACGCCATCTAGCGTTTTCTTTACGTCGATTTTCTCTTTTGGCGCGTCTTCAACAGGTGCTTGTTGATTTTCACTAGCTACCTCAGCATTTTCAGTGACAACACCTACTGCATCACTTGCACTCATTTCCCCTGCTACAGCGGGTGCCGCTTCACTGGCCTCTCGCTCAGCTTTTTTACGCGCTTCTTTTTCCAACCATTCTTTCTCGGCTTGCTTTTGCGCATTTGCTTGATCAACTTCATGCTGTTTAAACTTTTCCATCATTTCTTTTTGCATGCGCTCAATATCCGCTTCGGTCGGCGCGCCATTCGGGCCACTTCCTCCCATGCCGAGATCACCAATTCCTGGGCCACCGATATTGGCAAAAGGATCGCCCGGTTCAGCAGGCAATTTAATGTCTACATTACGTCGATCTAACACCGTGACTTTAAATGTATTCTCACCCGTATCATCACCGAACTCCAAAACACCTAAGCCACGCTTACGAAGCTCTCTTTCCATATCTTCCATGCCAGTGCTCGGACCCTGCCCTCTTGCACTTTTTTGCGCAGCGGTCATTAAGTTAAAGAACTTTTCAGTAAATTCTCTAACCAACTTATCCTTGCTCGCAATCATGTAACCGTTTTCTACCTTACTATCCTCTTCCGAGGTAACCTTGTAACGAGTACCCGTAATATTCGCTACCGTAATTTTTTCACCAGTCTTTTCTATGGTTACTTTGGTCTCAGGTTGTGGCGGTGGCGTAAAGCCTTGGCCCATACCACTTGGGTCAAATACCGTCCACGCATTATCAGGCTGCTTAAAACCCACATAGGCTTTATTATTAATTTCCCAAATTCCGTTTTTTGTACCATCTTGTTGTGAAATCAATAGCTCGCCATTACCGTTAGCTTGAACGATACCTTTCTCACCCCCCAAGCTCAGCTCTGCATAGATACCTTTTTCAGCTAGAGCCAAGTTTACAAATGACAACAGCAATATAAACAGCGCAGATACAATTGTGTGTTTCATGCCAACCCCTCCCTCTACCTATTTTATAGAATATTTTTTTTCCACATAATCATTAACGAGATCCTGAAACTCGTTAGCAATATGATCACCTTTTAAGGTTATATGACGCTCGCCATCAATATAAACCGGTGCAACGGGCCGCTCGCCCGTACCTGGCAAACTAATACCTATATTAGCATGCTTACTCTCACCAGGACCGTTAACGACACAGCCCATGACCGCCACAGTCATATCTTCAACCCCTGGATACTGACTGCGCCAAACCGGCATTTGATGACGCAAATAAGACTGGATATCTTGCGCTAACTGCTGAAAGTATTCACTGGTGGTGCGACCACACCCCGGACAAGCCACCACCGTAGGGGTAAAAGCCCGCAGCCCCATAGACTGTAAAATTTCCTGAGCCACAACCACTTCCTTGGTGCGATCGCCGCCTGGTTCGGGTGTCAAAGAAATACGGATCGTGTCACCGATACCTTCTTGCAATAACACACTTAAGGCAGCCGTTGAGGCCACTATTCCCTTTGCACCCATACCCGCTTCAGTTAAGCCGAGATGCAGCGGATAGTCGCTACGTGTTGCCAAGTCTCTGTAAACCTTGATGAGATCCTGAACACCCGACATTTTGCATGACAGAATGATTTTATCGTGTCCTAGACCCAATTCCTCCGCCTTGGCGGCGCTAGACAATGCCGATTCAATCAAGGCCTCATGAGTCACATCATTTAAAGCTTTTGGCTCTGGCAGCGCAGCATTCTCATCAAGCTTACGTGCCAAAAGATCTTGATCTAAGCTACCCCAGTTAACACCAATTCGAATAGGTTTATCATAACGACAGGCAAACTCGATCATCTTGGCAAACTGCGGGTCACGACGACTACCCTTACCGACATTACCCGGGTTAATACGATATTTTCCTAGAGCCTCGGCACAAGCCGGATGCTTTTCTAGCAAAGTATGGCCATTAAAATGGAAATCCCCTACTAAAGG
>CAYUVE010000044.1:7624-12264 GCA_964447985.1 uncultured Thiotrichales bacterium | reverse complement strand
CCGGATGCTTTTCTAGCAAAGTATGGCCATTAAAATGGAAATCCCCTACTAAAGGTGCCTCAACACCTAGGGCATCAAGTCTGTCTCGAATGTGTGGGACTTGTCTCGCAGCTTCTTCATTATTTACTGTAATCCGCACAACCTCCGAACCCGCTTTTGCCAGGGCAGCCACTTGCCGGACCGTCGATGCTAAATCTGCTGTATCCGTATTGGTCATCGACTGAACCACGACGGGTGCGCCTCCACCAACCGTGATTTTTCCTACTTTTACCGCAAGCGTTGCTTGACGCTCTACCGGATTACTCACCTGCTTCATACCTAACCTATAAACATGTATAAGGCGAGTATTGTAAACGATTGATAAGCGCCTAGAGATGCTAAGTGGCTACAAGCTTATAGGTTCATCATTTCTTAAAACGCAAGCGTTATCGAAATAGAAATTATTCTTATTTACCTTTAGAAACAATAACTTAAGTTGACTTAAACAGTGCCGATTGATAGCATATTCCAAATTCGTAATGAAGCAAAACCCGGTCATACTGGTTTATTTTTAACAGGAGAGAGCAAAATGAAAGGTGACCCCAAAGTCCTAGATTATTTAAACGGCGCATTAAAAAATGAGCTGACGGTTATTAATCAGTATTTTTTGCACGCAAAAATGCTCGATAACTGGGGCTTAAAGAAACTCGGTAAAAAAGAGTACGAAGAGTCCATCGAGGAAATGAAGCATGCCGACGAACTCATTGAACGCATCTTGCTACTCGAAGGCCTGCCTAACCTGCAAGACCTTGGCAAATTATTAATTGGCCAAGACGTACCAGAAATTCTTGCTGCAGACCTAAAACAGGAATATATCGGTCACGCCCATTACAAAGAAGGCATTGCTTATTGTGAAGAAGTAAAAGACTATGTCACACGTGATCTTTTCACACATATATTGGAAGACGAAGAAGAGCATATTGACTGGCTTGAGACTGAAATCGAGTTAGTCAACCAGCTCGGCGTACAAAACTATCTGCAATCCGCTGCTTACGATATGCCTGAATAAGCAACAAGCACTTAGCGTCAGGAACAAAAAAAGGGCTGCAAATGCAGCCCTTTTTATTGATAGAGAGAGAGTGAGAAAAAAAGCGTGGTCTCCTCTGTTTATTGACCCTACTTAAGTTTGACTCGGCACGGCCAAATGGTCCGAAATACACGACTGCATCATGTCTGAAACAAAATAGCCACACTGACGCTCATGCTGAGAGGCTATGGACTCTTTAATACATTCTTTAGCATGACAAGAGCATTTACCGCATTGCGTCGCCACACCTAGCTTGCAAGAAAGCTCTTTAAGAGAACGCGCTCCATCATCAACTGCCGATTCGATATCGCGCTCCGTCACACCATGACATAAACACACATACATCAGAGAAACCACTCCACAGTTAAAAACTGAGTGTGTTTAATCTAATGCAAATGAGAATGATTGTCAATACTATTTTTGAAGGAAAGAGAACTGGTCACCTTTATCCGCTTCCGAGTAATTGGAACATGCGAAATCCCGCGATATACGTTCCTGCTGCCGAACCGAGCGTAGTTAATAGAAATACCAGCAAGGTACGAGAAACACGATTCTGATACCAACCCTTAAGCGAGGTAACGTCTGTTCTGAGGCTTCTAAAATCGATCACACGCGGCTTTCTTAATAGGGTCTCCACAAGTCCAGTTACCATGCCAACGCCTAACATAGGGTTCAACGATGTGAATGGCGCGGCGAAAAAGGCGGTGATAATCGTCAGCGGATGCGCTGCGGCAATAATGCCACCCAAGGCGGCTAGTCCGCCGTTAATCAGCAACCATACCGACAACAACTGCCAGCCAAGCTCTGGACTACGCAAAAAACCGATAACAAAACCGGCTATCACTAATGCCGCAATCAGCCAGGGTAGCCATTTAAACCAACTACGTCCCTCAGGCACAGTATCAAGGTCTCGAAGCTTCTCATCGAGACTGGCTGGCGGCTTATCAATATAGCGTCCGATACCATTTAAATGCCCGGCACCCACGACCGCCAGCACTTTTTTATCAGCGTGGTTCTGAGCATAACGACCTAGTTTAGCCGCCATGTATTGGTCTCTCTCATCAACTAGCGAAGCATAGATTTCAGGCGCCTCACCTGAGAATTCCGCGAAAACCTGATTTAACATATCACCCTTTTTCAAGTCTTCTATATCTGATTCCGAAACTTCGGCGCGGGTTAACAAGCCACCGAATAAACCGGATACCAGCATAAAACGCTTCCACCAAGGCACGCCTTTATAAACGCGACGAAGTGTTGTACCGACATTACGATCTATTAGCTCCAATGGCACGTCGGCTTCTCGTGCGAGCTCTATCGCCATACGCATTTCAGCACCAGGCTTAATCCCAAGCTTATCCGCTAAACGCTGCTGGTAAGCACCCAACATCAAGCTTGCGGCAACCATGGGCACCTTGCCACGACGAATAACTTGAAATAAATCGAGGTGAGCATCAGCATCCACATTATCAATCGAACGTAAGCGATCGGCACAAAGTTCTATGGCTACAGCATCGAACTGATGCTGCCGCATCAAATCAGCAACCGCATCAGCACTTGCTTGTGATACATGAGCTGTACCCAATATAGTCAACTCAGTACCGTTAATCTCACGCGTAATGAGCGGTTGATCCGTATCAGCCTGTTGTATTGATTCCGTCATGTGTACCACTATTTCTGCGGCTTCAGCGTTAGCTGATTTCCGCTTTGAGAAAAATCTAACTGCCTCAAAAAAGACATCCCAAGAAGAATTTCTTCACCCGTCATACCCGGATTAATACTTGCTCGTATTCTTTCAAGCTTGATGACCCCCAGCTCAACACTATCAAGTGATGTCGCGTAAACCTCGACAATACCGTTGGCTGTAATCGCATTGTGGGCGGCGCCACGACGCAAGCCAAGACGCTGCGCAACATTGGCAGGAATACTCACATCTGTCGCACCGGTATCGAGCAAGAACTCAACCTCGTCACCATTTATTTTACCGTTAGCAACATAATGCCCATAGCGATTACGCTGCAATACCACTTCTGCATTACCCGAAGAATCAATGCGCCCACTGACGCTCTGATTCGGATTACGCTGTTGGTCTAGCCATGCACTAAAGAAATACGTTAAGCCCAGTAAAACCACGATCCACATCGCATAGATCATGAACTGACCGATACGCTGCGCACCGGTACCTTGGTTAGAGGGTTGGCGAGAATTGTCTTCCATCAGAGGAAAGTTGGGGCATCGGCTTAAAATTAAAGCAGAATCGAGACAACTAGGCGTTTAAATCAGGAATGAGCTCACTTTCGATATTAGCAATCATATCCTTTAATATGAGCTTGCGCTTTTTTAACCGGCGCAGCCGAACCTGATCAACGGAAGGGTCTTGAACTAAGGCCGCAATCGCCTGATCCAAATCCCTGTGTTCAACTTTCAGCTCTTGCAAGTCAGCTCGCAACTGCAACTGCGATTTCTCTTCGTCGTTGATCTCAGCCATTAATACTCTGCATCCACCTGATCCCATTACCTTGTCTACTGCACGTAGGCAGATATCACAGCATTATAACAATAGTTTGCTAAACTGACATATTTAATGCACTAAATTAATGCGTTATTGCATTTACCGCAATTAAGTCTTTAAATTGAACTATAAAGCAAAAGAATTTTAAGCTCAGCGTAAACTTTCGTGAATTTTTACGACTACGATAATAACTATTAATTATGTTATCGCTAACCCGATATGGAGTTACAATGTTTAAACAAGCTCAATACCTCATGCAAAAATTTTTACTTGGCTTATTGCTAAGCTTAGCCGCCCAGGTCGCTGCTGCCGCACCGTCAGCAGACCTTATTGACCATTGGCTAGACAGCGATGAAAACAACTCGCAATCTATTGACCACCAAGCGTGGCAAGAAATACTAGACACTTACCTTGTAAAAGAAGCGAGCGGCGTAAATTTATTTAAATATAGCTCGGTAAGTGATAGCGACCGTAAAAAACTGAAAACCTATATTGATGGTCTAGCCGCCATAGACCCACGTCAATATAATCGTAATCAGCAAATGGCCTATTGGATCAATTTGTACAATGCCTTAACCATCGATGTCGTACTCGACGCCTACCCAGTTAAGTCGATCCTAAAAATTGGCGGCTCTTTTTTCTCACCAGGACCTTGGAATAAAAAGTATCTAAAAATCTCTGGCCAAAAAGTCAGCCTCAACGATATCGAACATGGTATCCTTCGGCCGATTTGGAAGGATTCACGCATCCATTACGCGGTTAACTGCGCCAGCTATAGTTGCCCTAATCTCAGTGCTACGGCGTATACTGCTGGAAACTTGGACGACCAGCTTACCATGGCAGCAAAGGACTACATCAACAACCCTCGAGGCATTACCGTCGATGGAGAAGATCTTATGCTCTCTAAGATTTTCGATTGGTATCAGGTCGACTTCGGTAAGAACGAAAGCGAGCTACTGCAAGAACTTGCACAACATGCAGAGCCAGAACTTGCCGAACGCTTGAAAAATCATGACGGTGATATCGACTACGAATACAACTGGGATTTGAACGAAACCAAATAGC
>CAYUVE010000044.1:4129-7524 GCA_964447985.1 uncultured Thiotrichales bacterium | reverse complement strand
TTTTCCCGCTTATCGCCAAGAAAATCATTGATACCATAAAAGCGAATAAAGTTCTTAAAAATTACCCTAAGCCTGATAATTTTGATACCAATTTAGTTGTCATTGGTGCCGGTTCTGCTGGCCTAGTGACTTCCTATATTGCGGCAGCAGTTAAAGCCAAAGTCACACTAATTGAACGTCATAAGATGGGCGGCGATTGCCTCAATACTGGTTGCGTACCCAGTAAAGCTATTCTGCGCTCTGGCAAGATGCTTTCTTATATGAAACGCGCCAAAGAATTCGGCTTCAAAACAGCCAGCGCTGATTTTGAATTTAAAGATGTTATGGAGCGCGTGCAAAAAGTTGTCAAAACCATTGAGCCACATGACTCCATCGAGCGTTATACCGATTTGGGTGTGGACTGTGTCACTGGCGAAGCCAAAGTAACTTCACCTTATACTGTTGAAGTCAATGGTCAAACAATTACTACGCCTAATATTGTTATTGCTACCGGCGCACGCCCCTTTGTACCACCTATCGAAGGCTTGGATCAGATCAACTATCTTACCTCTGACAATATCTGGGAAATACGTGAGCTACCACCACGCTTAATCGTACTAGGTGGTGGGCCTATTGGTAGCGAGCTAGCCCAAGCCTTTGCCCGCCATGGCTCAAAAGTAACTCAAGTCGAAATGATGTCGCGCATTATGATTCGCGAAGACGAGGAAATTTCCGAAATTGTCACCAAGAAATTCACCGAAGAAGGTATCGATGTCTTAACCGACCATCGCGCTGTTCGTGTTGAAGTGAATAATGGTGAAAAACAATTGGTCTGTATTTATAACGATGAAGAAGTTGTTATCCCATTTGATGAGATTCTTATTGCCGTCGGCCGCGCGGCTAATGCCAAAGGCTTAGGCTTAGAAGAAATTGGTGTTAATATTACGCAACGCGGTACTATCGAAGTCGATGACCACCTGCGTAGTACTGTGCCCACCATCTTGGCATGCGGCGATGTTGCCGGGCCTTATCAGTTTACCCATACTGCTGCTCATCAAGCTTGGTATGCTGCGGTAAACGCTTTATTTGGTAAGTTTAAAAAATTCAAAGTCGATTACTCAGTTATTCCTTGGGCAACATTTACCGATCCCGAGGTGGCTCGTGTCGGACTTAATGAAACAGAAGCCAAAGAACAAGGTATCGATTATGAGGTCACACGCTATGATATCGATGACCTTGATCGGGCCATAGCCGACCAAGAAGCGCATGGCTTTATTAAAGTGTTAACAGTACCTAGCAAAGATAAGATACTCGGCGTGACAATTATTGGTCATCATGCTGGTGACTTGATTGCCGAATATGTGATGGCAATGAAACATGGCATCGGCCTGAATAAGATACTCGGCACTATCCATATTTATCCTACCTTGGCTGAGTCGAATAAGTTTGTTGCGGGTAACTGGAAACGTGCTCATAAGCCAGAAAAATTATTGGAATGGGTAGAGAAATTTCATAGCTGGCGTCGTAGCTAAACCGCTTTGTGTTTACTGTTGGTGCACTATCAGTTCTACTGAGCCTTAGCCTACTGGCGATATACGGTCTGCAATTATTTATCCGCCACATAATAGCCTGGCTTAGAAATAAGCCAGGCCCTAGACAAAGAAAACTACTGATACCCGCTCTCATCGCCACGACAGGCTTTTTTGTTGGCAGTATGATTCAGCCGGTTTGGGATGATAGCGCAACATGTCGAGACGTAGGCAAGCATGTCGCCATCTGTTTATTGCATGCGGTTTAAGATTCCTCTGCACCCTTAGCAAAATCCAGCGAAGCCGAGTTAATACAGTAACGCTGTCCCGTTGGCTTAGGGCCATCTGGAAATACATGACCTAAGTGTGCCTCACATCGCGCACAACGCACCTCTACACGACGCATACCATGGCTATTATCAGTTAGCTCTTCTATCACATCATCGCTAACTGGCTGCCAAAAGCTTGGCCAACCGCTACCAGAATCATATTTCTCCTTCGAACGAAATAAGTCTGTGCCACAGCATATACAACGGTAAACCCCTTCACCTTTGTTGTCATAGTACTGACCACTAAAGGCCGGTTCTGTACCGGACTGCCTGGTAATACGAAACTGTTCTGCCGTTAAGACACTGCGCCATTCTTCATTACTTTTTTTTACTTTATCCATCTTGAGTTCCTGTATTGCAGAGCGTGAGCGATATATAGGTTATTATTGAAAGATAGTAACTAAAACGGAAAAGACAATGATAATTGGCACACCACTTTCGCCTTCTGCGACAAAAGTTATGTTACTCGGCGCTGGAGAACTGGGCAAGGAAGTGATTATTGCCCTACAACGGCTCGGAGTTGAAGTTATCGCCGTCGACCGTTATGCCAATGCACCAGGGCATCAAGTGGCACATCGCGCTCACGTCATCGATATGACTGACGGTATCGCATTACGAAAATTAATCGAGGAAGAAAAACCGCATCTCATCGTCCCAGAAATCGAAGCGATTGCCACAGACACCTTGGCCGAAATAGAAGCTGCAAATCTTGCGATGATCATTCCTACTGCACGTGCGACACAACTTACTATGAACCGCGAGGGCATTCGACGCTTAGCCGCAGAGGAACTAGAACTTCCCACATCGCGTTATAGCTTTGCTACTAGTGTTAATGAGCTATATATGGCAATTGATGGTGGTATCGGCTACCCCTGCTTAATCAAACCCGTGATGTCATCCTCGGGTAAGGGCCAATCGTTAATTAGAGACTCCAAAGAGATCAATACAGCATGGGACTATGCACTGCAAGCAGGGCGCGTCAATAAAACCAAAGTCATTGTCGAAGAATTAATAGAGTTCGATTATGAGATTACGCTATTAACGATAAGAGCCAATAACCAACAAGGTGAAATAGAAACTTATTACTGCGAACCTGTCGGACATGTACAAAAAGATGGTGACTACGTCGAAAGCTGGCAACCCCAAGCCATGTCCGGCAAAGCTTTGGAAAAGTCGAAATCCATAGCCCATGCTATTACTAGCAGCCTCGGTGGTCGCGGAATCTTTGGTGTAGAACTATTCGTTCGTGGCGATGATGTCTGGTTCTCCGAAGTTAGTCCACGCCCTCATGACACGGGCATGGTGACGATGATTAGTCAGTGGCAAAATGAGTTTGAATTACATGCCCGCGCCATACTAGGCCTACCGGTGAATGCAGACTTACGCAACCCCGGCGCAAGCGCCGTAATTTATGGCGGCATGGATGAAACCGGCATCGCTTATCGAGATATTGATAAAGCATTAAATGACCCAGATTGCGAGATTCGTTTATTCGGCAAACCCGAATCCTTTACCAAACGCCGTATGGGAGTCGCGTTAGCACGCGCGAATAACACTA
>CAYUVE010000044.1:0-4029 GCA_964447985.1 uncultured Thiotrichales bacterium | reverse complement strand
TTCTTTAGGTAGCAAGTAATTTATATACTCCTTACGCTGCTCGACAAAACGTACCATGACTGGCATCACTGAGCAATGCTAGGAAATCTTGCTTACTCAGATGCACAAGATCCGTATGTGTACCACCTTCAAAATAGATATCTTCGCTGTCTGCGATACTGTCATCATAGATCACTTCTACACCATAGGCTTTACCTAGCGCCGGTGCCGCACCGGGCGCGCAGTCAAAGAACAATCTCTCAACATCTTCTTCTGAGGCCAGACCTAAAACGCGTTGATAACGTTGCCTTAGCTTGCCCAATTGAATACGTCGATCCGCTGGCAGGACGGCCACAACATAGTGCTCACCGTCTTGCAATACGACTGCTTTAGCTAGCTGCTTGCCATCAATATGCGTAACACGCGCGGTTTGCATGCTAGTAATAGAATACGGGTGACCTACAACACCATAGCGAACGCCGGCGCTATCAAGATAATCTCGTAGTGCAATTGCAATAGCCATAACAACCTCCCTGCATATAACCATGCTGATGCTTAGGACGAACAGTCGCCCTACTAATTCTTTTAATACTCCTAAGATTGAGAAATGTCCAATAAAATTCACTAAATAGAAAAAATTCTCCATACCACTATTAAAAGTTCTATAAGCTGCTACTATTTGGTATATCAAATGCAGTTTAATTTTTTTATTTGATCGGCCGCTATCTACTTTATAGAAGGAAAAACTAGAAGAGCGTATCTGGTCAAAAACAGATCACTCAAAGCATGGAACATTCTATTTTTTTAGACATTCTGATTTTAATGGCGCTGTCCGTCGTCGCTGTGGCGACCTTACGCCGTTTTAAACTATCACCCATACTCGGATATTTATTTGTCGGAGTCATCTCGGGGCCTTATGCGCTTGGATGGTTACCTGAAAGTGATGCCATACATCTTCTCGCCGAAATAGGCGTTGTATTTTTACTCTTTACAATTGGTTTAGAGTTTTCTATCTCACAACTTGTCGCCATGCGCGCGGCCGTTCTTGGCTTAGGCGGGGCGCAAGTCGTAATTTCAATTACAGTGGCGGGTTTTATTGCCTACTTTGCTGGCGTGCCGTGGGAAGCTTCATTAATTATTGGCGCCATACTCGCGCTGTCTTCTACCGCCTTAGTCGGCAAACAACTCAATGAGCAATTAGAAATTCAATCGCGCCATGGCCGCCTTTCAATAAGCGTACTATTGTTTCAAGATATTGCCGTCGTACCATTTCTAGTCATTATTCCTATTCTGGCTAGCGACGGAGATCAACACCTCGGTAGTGCCTTACTGATTGCTTTGGCAAAAGGCGCCTTGGCCTTCGCCATCATGTATGCCATTGGTCGCTACGCATTAAGACCCGTTTTTCATGCCGTATCCAGCGTAAAATCGACAGAATTATTTACTATCACAACACTGCTCATTGCCTTAACCGCTGCGGCAATTACTGAATCTCTCGGACTATCCTTAGCACTCGGCGCGTTTCTCGCCGGGATGATGCTTGGTGAAACCGAATACCGACATCAGATCGAAGTTGAGATACGTCCGTTCCGTGATATCTTAATGGGATTATTCTTTATCAGTGTCGGTGGCTTACTTAGCATTGGCATAGTCATCGAAAACTGGTTCTGGATATTCCTCATCGTCGCCGGACTAATTATTCTTAAAGGTTTACTCATCGCTTTTCTTACCCGCATTATGGGCTATGAAGGCGGGGTCGCGTTTCGTACTGCACTTGTCCTCGCGCATGGTAGTGAATTTGGCTTCGCGCTTCTCACCCTCGCATTGCAACATAAACTAATGTCAGATGCCGACGCGCAACCTATTTTAGCCGCCTTGATTTTCAGCATGGCTTTAGCACCTATCTTAATTCGTTATAATGGTAAGCTGGCTAAGAAGTTTTTCAAAGATTCCTACCTAAAGGGACGACAACTGCAGACCACTCGCGTTAGCGCGGCGTGTAGTGATTTGAGCGATCACGTCATTCTGTGCGGTTTTGGCCGGATTGGACAAAACTTAGCGGGCTTTCTAAAAGAAGAACGCATCGAATACGTCGGATTAGATACCAATCCAAGTGTTATTAAGGAAGCTTGGGAAGCCGGAGAACCTGTCTATATAGGCGACTCTACCCACAAAGACATGCTGAAAGCTGCCGGATTAAACCGCGCCAAAGCCTTGGTGGTTACCTTTGACGTCGCACATACTGCCACCCGTATTATCGAGGCCGTTCGACGTAGCAATGGCGACATCCCGATTATTGTTAGAACTCGACATGACAAACATTTAGAACAACTTGAACAAGCCGGTGCTTCAGAAGTTGTGCCTGATGCACTAGAAGCGAGCATGAACTTAGCCAGTCACCTGCTACGACTATTAAATGTCGACGAAGATGAGGTAAACCGACTCATAAGGAATGCCCGCGAGAATAAATACCAGCGCTTGCGACAAGTATTCAGTGGCGACAAACTCGATACCATCGAGGATATGTCTCGTAATCGAAAACATACAGTCGTTTTACCACCCGGCAGCCATGCTATCGGACATGCCATTGGCGAATTAGGCCTAGCTAGCGATCATCTTTCGCTACATTCTATGCGACGCGGCCATGAACGCTATACCCCGCCAAGCACTGACACTGTTTTACAAGCCGGAGATGCCTTAATATTACAAGGCGCATCTGAAGATCTTGCGCATGCCGAAAAAATATTATTAAGGGGTTAAAATAGGTGAACTATGCCGTCATTTGATGTCGTCTCAGAAATCGATATGCATGAACTCTCAAATGCACTGGATCAAGTTAATCGCGAGGTGGGGACACGCTACGACTTCAAGGGTAGTGATGCTTCGGTTGAACAGCAAGATAATGTCATAAAAATGGAAGCGGCAAACGAATTTCAGCTCGATCAAATGCGCGATATCGTACATCTTAAAATTGCCAAGCGCGGCATTGATATTGGCGTGCTCGATGCTGGTAATGTTGAAACATCCAATCAACGTGCTCGACAAAGCTTAGTGCTGCGCCAAGGTATTGATACCGTCACAGCAAAAAAGATCGTAAAAATCATTAAAGACAAAAAAATGAAGGTACAAGCCTCGATTCAAGGCGAACAAGTGCGCGTTACCGGAAAAAAACGTGATGACTTGCAATCCACGATACAGGTACTAAAAGAATCGGATATTGATCTACCGCTGCAATACAATAATTTCCGTGATTAAATAAAAAGGGCAGCCAAAGCTGCCCTTTCAAAACTATCTCTTCCTCGAGAAAAACCTAGTTAATCGCTTCATCAACTATTTCCTCACCTTCATCAACCAATTCAGCACCCTTATCCATGGTTGCATCAACAGCATCTGACGCCATTTCCTTACCTTCTTCAACTACTTCAGCACCTTTTTCCATCGTCGCATCAACGGCATCAGAGGCCATGTCCTTACCCTCTTCGACCATCTCTGCGCCTTTGTCCATAGCTGCCTCACCCATCTCTTTGGCACCATCGACCGCATCGCTGGCCATCTCACCTGCCTTATCCATGGTCTCACTACCCGCATTTTTAACTTTTTCTACATCTTCCTTACTGCAAGCCACCAACGCCATAGCCAATAAAGCAACAAATATTAGAACTCTCATCACCCTCTCCTCCTTAGTCTTAGTAGATAACTTACTATTACTTCCACGCAGCAGGACTATTCTATGCCAAATTCATGAACCTAACTTAAATAATCTTAATATCTACCACCAGTGCTTATCGTAGAGTTCCGGATGAGCCCAATAACGACTATTTAGCCAATCTGGGTTCGTTTTATAGTTCAATACATCATAGCCAAAAACATGAATTTTCTTATTATTACTAGTATTTTCAGCAAGTTGCACCAAGCCAAGAGATAAAAAGTCTGTTTTTCTCCAGCCAGCAGCGCTATTCTCACCCTCTGTCAGCACCGACAATATCAGTCGCTTGGCATGTATATCCCTCAGCCTAGCAACAAGTTGAACACCCTTATCAAACGGTAAAG
>CAYUVE010000043.1:0-14598 GCA_964447985.1 uncultured Thiotrichales bacterium | reverse complement strand
ACATTATACGCTATCTGTTCTCCGCTATTGTGGCTAGTCTTTTTGTCCTGAACTACTAGGACATTACTATGAGACTGAAAACAATTATCGTTGGCACACTATTGTTATCGTTGCTGACGTTTATACCAATCAGTGCGTTTTCACAAGACGATACAGAGGTAGTCGAGCAAGGTTATTTGATAACGAAAATTGGGGCAGACCATAGCCAAGCTCATCTACTTGATAGCATATTAAATATTCGTATACCAGACACTATTCAGACAGTTGGTGCTGCGGTGGAGTATATCTTATCGCAATATGGCTATAGCTTGGGTATTGAGGAAGGTATACATGAAGAGCAGTATGTATTGTTGGTAAAGGCACTACCACAACCGCACCGTGAATTTGATGTGGTGTCGGTACGAGAAGTATTAATTGTTTTGGCGGGTGGTGTTTATGATCTTTATGTTAATCCTGTCAGTCGTACTATTACTTATATACTTAAAGATGAATATGCCCACTATCTACGCCAGTCCGATATAGATAAAGCGAAATCTATCTGGTATGCAACAAACAAAAAAACTTTGCATGTTAGTGACAAAGACTCTGTATCCGATTTTACCGACTATGGGCCGGTTAAAAACGGAGAAAGCTTAATCGGTATTGTCAGGCGTTTGGGTTTCAGAAATATTAGTGTCGAGCAGGCGCTTATCATGTTGTATAGGGCAAACAGGGATGCTTTTGCCAATGACAATATGAACTACCTATTAGCTGGAGAAAAATTATCCATTCCTCTGTATAGCAATGAATGGATGGTATCACCCATTGAAGCGAAACTGCTAGTCAAAGCGCATCACGATAAATGGATAGATCGTAGGAGTAAACCATGAGGGTATATATAGCTATGCTTTTATTAGCCTTTTATAGTCATCTAGCCATTGCTAATCATGACAATGATCAGGTAAATAATACGGCTATCGTCAAGTCTGAAGTCAGTCATACAAATGTGACCGAAAGTCTGGCCAAACATTGGCAGTTAAGTGCGGCGGAATACAGCCAGTATTTAGCGCTAATGGAAGGGCCGCTGGGTAAGCTAAACCCCGATATCGACCCTGTACTGGCGTTAGGGATGTTTGCAAAAACGGAACCCTTGCAACGCCGCTATGCCGAGCTCTATGCTCAGCAGGAACATGATTTGACTGAACGTATTTTACGATTTCAGCGCACTTATCATGCAGCATTTAACCGTCTTTATCCTGATGAAACTGTTATTAGTCAGGCGCTGCTTGCGCCATATTTCTCGTATAGAAATCAGAAATCCTTATTAAACCCTACACATTCCATAGTGAAGAAACAATTTGTCGCGTCGGACCGTGTCCTTATGTTTGTTTCTCAGGTTTGCAGTGAATGTCAAACTTTATTAAGTCGCATTATTCCCATGTTGTTGGCTATTCCGAATACGGGTGTTGATATCTATGTGAGAGAAGCCTTAGACGACGAAGCGGTTAAAGAATGGGCAAGAGCGCATAATATTAATGTCGATTGGTTTCAACATGGATATATTACTTTAAACCAGGATCAAGGTTTGTATCAACGATTGCGTGATAAAACAGCGGATGTTATCACACATGGTATACCGATTTATCTGCGACGCGGCGAGCGTTACTTCAAGCTTGATAATCGAGATTTTTTGTGATGCAAGCCTTTAAGCCACTTTATTTGACACTAGGAATCATCGGTTGTGGTGAGGTATTAGCCAACGAGATACCAAGTGCTTATTTGATTGTTAGTCAAGCCTATCATGTGCCAGCTGATATTCTTTACGCCGTGGCTTTAACAGAAAGTGGGAAAGACTATCAAGGTAAACATTTACCTTGGCCATGGACACTTAATATTGCTGGGCTGGGGGTTTATTGCGCAACACAAGATGAAGCTAAAGCTATGTTGTTAAGAAAAATATCTGAGCAGCCATCTATTGACATCGGGTTGATGCAAATTAACTGGCGTTGGCATCAACATCGATTCAAAAGCTTTGATGATGCCTTACTTCCGATGAGAAATTTAGCCGTTGGGGCGATGATTTTAGGTGAGCAGTTTAATGATACTCAGGATTGGTGGCAGGCTGTGGGGCGTTATCATGCTCCGGGGCAGGATGCACAATCACGTCGAAATGCGGAACGTTATCGCCAGCGAGTACACAAGCATTGGCAGGCATTATTTTGATACGGCAGATAGCTGTTATTTTCAGCTTTTTCCTCGCCTTACCGTCAATCGGTGTGGCAACTGAACGGATGGTGATATCAGCTAACCGTTTTGATATACCTTTTATATTGCCGCTCAAAACCAAGCTGATGCAGCCAGGCAGAATAAGTTCGCGATCACAACGCTTGGGCCATCTAACGCAACCCGTTTTTTTAATTGGCAGGACCATTATTCACTTACATGGTTACAGGCCAATCATCAGCAGCTTGTAAGGCTGAATGCGATTGGGCTATTAATTGAAGCGAAGAACCTGACTGAGATCAAACGTGCTTTAGCGTTGGCAGAAGGGCTTCGGATCGTTCCGGCATCGGCTGACGATATCGCAAAACAGCATGGGTTAACACATTATCCTGTCCTCTTGATGAGTGACGGGTGGGTGCAGTGACGGATCGCTATGAAGTAGAAGTTTTACTCCGTCCACCCGTTGAATTAGCCAGTTCCATCGTCGCCTTTTCTTCTGCAGTACTTGCGGCATTCGCGCCGACATTATTTTTAATGACACCAAGCGTGGGCTACGGTAGCGCTACCTTATTGTCTATGCTCGGTTTTTGGCGCGCAAGCCAGGCATGGTGGATTATGCGTTATCAATACTATTTGAAGCGTAGCCCACGTTATAGTTTATCTTCACGAAGAATTCCGGTCAGCCAAAAATATTTATTTTTAGGGCGTGGCTTTCGCTGGACGCAGGCCCATACCGAACGTCTCTATGCCGCACGTGATAAGCGTGCAGAGCGATATGTACAGGCATCACCATTTATTCAGTGGATACGGAAAAAAGAAATTGAATGGGAAGGCAAGCGATTTCTTAAGTATCTAACACGTTTAAGTGCAAAAGATTCTGCCTTAAATCCCTTGCGTCCGCCACCGCCAGTCGGGGGTGATCCCTTGATACATGGGGTTGGCGGTGGCGCAGAAACAAACGTAGTTATGCGACTCACCGAGCGTGCTGGCCATTTGGTTGTGATAGCTCGTACCCGACACGGTAAAACACGTTTGGCAGAAATTCTGACTGCTCAGGATATTCATCGTCACAATAATTGCGTCATTGTACTAGACCCAAAGGGCGACGCTGATTATTTAAAGCGGATTTATATCGAGGCAAAAAGAGCGGGTAGACGTTTAATCGTCTTTCATTTAGGTCATCCTGAATTATCTGCCCAATACAACGCCATTGGTTCTTTTTCTCGGATTACCGAAGTGGCAACACGCATTGCCACCCAGCTTCCCAGCGAGGGTGACGCGGCGGCTTTTAGAGAGTTTGCCTGGTTGTTCATTAATATTATTGCAGTAACTTTAGAAGCGCTAGGAGAAGAACAGGATTACCAAAAAGTGCGGCGTTATATCAATGATATTGATCCTTTGTTGATTCGTTACGCACAGCAGTGGCTAAATTCACATGGTGCTGAAAGTTGGCAAATAGCAGTTAATGAAATTTACGATAGCTTAAACCTTAAAGCCCTACCACGTGCTGACCAAGGTAAAGATCCACACGCTATTGCCCTAGTGCGTTATTTGAAAGAGGAGGCTAGCTATGACCACATTCTAGAAGGCTTACTTTCTATGTTTCGCTATGACCGTGAGTATTATCAAAAAATTACGGTGGCGGTGAAACCGTTTTTGGAAAAACTGACAACAGGCAAGATCAGCCGAATTCTATCTCCTTCTATTTTAGAATCGGATATAACTAAAAAGGATATCTCCACAATTGAGCGTTTGGAGTGGTTAGACGCGATTCAATCAGATGCCGTGGTCTACGTCGGCTTAGATGCCTTAACTGATCCTGAAATAGCTGAAGCCTTTGGCGAAGCAATGTTTAGCGATTTAACCAGCCTGGCTGGGTTTATTTATAAAAGTGGTGATAAGAAAAATGTGATTATCCATGCTGATGAGTTCTCCGATCTGATTGGCCCGCAGTTTAAAACGCTTATTAATAAATCGGGTGGCGCGGGTTATCAACTCAATCTCTACACCCAAACCTGGAGTGATCCGATTGCTGAGTTAGGCAGCGAAGCGCAAGCGGGGCAATTAGCGGGCAATATCGGCACTACGATTATGATGGGTGTTAAAGAGATGAATACCTGTGAGATGTTTACCCAGCAGTTACCGACGGTCAGTGTTAGCGAGATTATGGCAGTATCTGGGGTGACAGATGATACTGACGGTGACGGAATAGTAAATTTCACTTCAAATAACCAGGATCGCATTAGTATCAGCCGGGAGCCGATGATTTCACCGGCCGATATTGTCGCCTTGCCAAAAGGCCAAGCTTTCGCCTTATTAAACGGCAGTGAGCTCTGGAAGATTCGTATCCCAATGCCATCAAAGCTGGATGATGATGGCCTGCCAGATAATCTGGCTGCAATGTTGGCGGAGATGCGACGTAATTACAAACCGGTATTGGATTGGCAGGGTTACCACAGGCATCGCTAAGATGGCAAAGCAAGGTGATCTATCGCCGCGAGTCCGTCGCTCATCGCCAGGCGTATTAAATGGTTTGTTTAGCACGACGCTAGGCATAGTCATTGGTTTATTGCTGAGTTTATTGCTATCCATCGTCATTGAATGGGTAGGCATAGCATGGTTCTGGCACGAGGAGGGAGTTAATCATGCTAAAAGCGTATTAGTAGCGGACCAGGCCTTACTGAATACGCAACTGGTAAAACAATCATCGCGTATCAAACAAGAGTTGATAACAAAAACCACCTTGGCAACAGACTGGATTGCTAAACAAATAGGGCCAGATACGTCGCTCAATAGCATTTTAAACACAAGTAGTAATAAAAGGAGAGGGTTGGGCTCGTATATCCATAGATTTATGCACCGGTATTATCCGTATATCGAAGTGATTAACTATGTAACACAAACTTTTATTATTCGTTTGATCTTGATTATTTTTTCTCTGCCTGTATTTCTTATCGCTTGGTGGGTAGGGTTTGTCGATGGCTTGGTTGAACGTGAGCTGCGACGTTGGGGCGGAGGTCGTGAAAGCTCTAACGTATTTAATCTTGCACGGCGTTCAGTGATGCCAACTTTTTATACGGCTTGTGTAATTTATCTCAGTCTGCCTTTCAGTATCAATCCTAGTATTGTCATATTGCCCTTTGCCTTGATGTTATGTCTAACAATGAGAATAACGATGGCGAGACTAAAGAAATATTTTTGATAAATAAGGCATGAAAATTTATTTCTTCCATTGATAAATTAATCATAGCGAATAAACAACCTCTTTGACATGATTAGCCTACAAAGGAAATATCAATGAAATTAGTTATTATTTTTATAGGTATATTATTACTCACAAGTCATAGTTATGCTGTGACAGATGGAGAACGAGAAACCCTACAACGCCTGCATAATGAGCTGAGTTTGATAAAACAGCTTATCGATGAATCGGAAAGATTCAGCAATCAGAGCGATAAACGAAAAATTGCTTATCAAAAAATACGTAGTGATTTAGATATATTGCTTGATGGTATTGAAGATGCCATTCAAAGTGGGCGACGTGCCCCGCGCGACCTTCTACCATTACAAGGTGTTTATTCATCATGGCAGTAACAGCATCTCAACAAACGGCCTTTAATACGGCAACGCTTGGTATACCTATGCAGAGCTTTAGCGATACGATATTGCTTATTCTGTTTGCCATTTTATATGTATGGGTGGCTTGGATTGTTATTTCGCAATGGCGTGCTTGGTCAGCACGGCAAATAGATTTTTACGCACTATTACTGCGGTCAACGCGTTCAATAGTTATAACCCTTTTTCTAACACTGTTAGCAAGATAAATATTGGTTAAATAAGAATACATTAATTTTACTTAATACTCGTTCTTAGCTTCCTTCTGCGATAGCGAAACGATTTCTATCTTAATCGTTAAGAGGAAACTAAAATGAGAAGACATACCTTTCTAAAAAAATATCACTTTATAAAACACCTATTGCTAACCGCAGTATGTTTGTTACCAGCAAAAATCTACGCGGTGCTGCCAACGCAGACTAATCCTAGCAGTGGTGATCCTGGTGGTAACTATCTTACCTTTATGCAGGGTTGGTCGCGAGACGGCGTGGCTTATATCGCTTTGGTTATATCCGGTGCCGGATTTCTCTGGGTGAGCTGGATTTTATTGTCTAAATTTAATGAAGCCCGCAGTTCAAATGATCCCGATTGGGGGTCAGTTGGCTTAACGGCGGTGATTGCAGGTGTTCTGTTAGTGATCGTTTCATTCTTCTTAAATGAAGCAGTTGGCATTATCTAATGCACGCGGTAAAGGATATAGCAGATACAGTAACGAATCCGCTTCTACCACTGCGCCTTAATGCTGAGCCGCCTATTTTTCGTGGTTGTTCACTGACAGAGTTAACCATCTTAATACTAAGCGGCGGTGTGTGCTTAGTGCCATTAAGTCTAATTATCAGCGGTTTATTCGGGTATTGGGCGATGGGAGTTGGTGTCGGGGTGTTGTTGGTGATTGCATGGGTAGTGGTCGGTGCGATGCTACTACAGCGTTTAAAACGCGGACGTCCTCAGGGTTTTTATCAGTTACGTTTGTTCCTGTGGCTAGAAGATATCGGTCTTGTGCGTACAGCTTATATTCGTAAAAGCCGAGTATGGGATATAGGGCGTAGGCTTAAAGTATGAATGCCATTAACCCTTTAAGAAATAACCAAGCAAGAAATCGCTTGCTGGCAGCAAGTGACCATATCAAAACTCTACGTTGGCTTGTGTTGGTGTTGCTTATAGCACTTGCCGTATTGTGGTGGCGTAATATCGTTTTGCAAGATGCTCGCCGCCTCTATATTCCACCGGACTTAACACATGGCCTGGTGACCGATTTACAAAACGTACCTGAGCCTCTGGTCTATACTTTTGCGTACCATATTTTTCAGCAGTTACATCGTTGGCCAGAAGACGGTGAGAAAGACTATCCACAAAAAATCTATGCGTTACAAGCGTTTCTAACGCCTATTTGCCGACGTATGTTGGAACAAGATATGAACGAGAAATATCGATTGGGCGAGCTACGCCAACGCGCACGGGCCTTGCAAGAAGTTTTTGGACAATCGTATACGCCGGAGCGTGTAATTAAGTTAAGTCCTGGTACATGGTTGACTTGGCTGGATGTCGAGATTAGTGAATGGATTAACGATCATCCAGTAAAAGATGTAACGCTGCGCTACCCTTTGAGAGTAGTGCGTTTTGATGTTGACCGCGAACTTAACCCCTGGGGATTAGCATTGGCCTGTGATAACGGTACACGTCCTATACTCTTGACAGAGGATGACATTAAAAAAGCGTTTAGCCGTGATGAGGTGATGCAATGAAATCTTATTACCTCTTTCTGCTCGGTTTTTTAGGATTCGTAAATAGTATTGGATGGACGCAAGATAGTATTGTACCGGAGCGTATCCTATGGCAGAAGAAGCCAATTCCGATCGCTATTACTATTGGCCAGGAAAAAATTATCCACTTCCCTGACGATATTCGCTATTGGGTCAGTGATTATGTCAAAGATAAAGCAAATATAGTCGCTGCCAATGGTGTTTTATATATCACTGCCTTGGTGCCGTTTGAAAAAAACCGTATCCATGTACAGAGCATCAGTGATCAGCGGATTTATCTGCTAGATATACTCACCACAGACATTAATAGCCAATCTAATGAAATCATCATCACAAATGCTGAGCGTGTTGATAATACATCGGATATCCAATTTGATGCGCTGAAAAGTGGAGAAGATTGGCGAATCAGGCTAAGCCGTTATGCTGCACAACAGCTCTATGCACCCACGCGTTTGCTGCCGACCGATACGCAAATCAAGCGTATCGATATCGATAATAGAGAATCTATTGCGCTGATTCGTGGTGAGCGTTTTATTAGCCGCCCGCTGGCCGCTTGGTCGGGTGGGGGCTATACCGTTGTTGCAATTGAGCTGAAAAACCGTTTAGCGCAGTCATTTAACTTAGGGTTTAAGCCACAAGCAGAAAATGATAGAGCTGTTAATCTTGGTCGTTTAATTCGCGGCAGCTGGTTGACGGCTACTCTACAGCATCGCTTCATAGGCCCTATTGGATCAGATGCTGATACGACAACTTTATATCTCGTGTCTAAACATGCCGACTTCGGTTTGCAATATTTTAACAAACCAGTGGAAGGCGGGCTCAGCAATGGCGAGTAAGCGTATTAATCCGTTTTTGATTGTCAGCATTGTTATTGCATTTGTTATTGCGGGATGGGTGCTGTTTTCCGATGATGGTTCCAGCTATGAAGCAATTAACGCCTTGCCTGAATTAAAAGATAAGAAAAAAGACGGCGATACCCAAACTGATACTATTCGGGCGTTACAGGCCTATGCTCGCGAAGCTGTCGATAAAGCCAATAAAATGCATGATGCAACGCAAAACAACATGGATACTGTATTAGAAAATAAGCGTAAAGTTGAAGTTCTTGAACGCACGAATCAGACGTCACAAGAAAAACTAAATGAGGCAAACCAAGCCCTAGTCAGCTTAAAACAGCAGCTAGCAAGTTTAGAAAAGGGGTTAATAGAGAAGCAGGCAAGGGAGCCGGAGACAGTGCTAAATAATCAGGGTTTACCAGTCGGGTTTGGTTTCGACGATGCGACAGGCATTGATATCACATCAATTAATGTGCCTAGCAAAGTCCAAGGCAAATGGTATAACGCCATAGAGCATACGGCCTTAAGTGGACAAGAAGAAACAGGGGGGTTAAAAAATCTCCTAGTACCTCTGGGTACGACCAGTGCAGAGGAACAAGCTATTACTTCGCAGGTTGCCGAATCTGAAACACCTGTCTATACCATTCCCAAAGATGCAACTTTAAGCGATGCTGTCGCGTTAACTGCACTGATCGGTCGTATTCCGGTGGATGGTGAAACACCAGATCCGTACCCAGTAAAAATTTATATCGGTAAAGATAACTTATTAGCTAACGGACACGACTTACCTGAAGTCGAAGGAATGATCTTTTCTGGCTTGGGTTTTGGCGATAGAAATTTAAATTGTATTAGCGCACGGCTTGACTCTGCTACCTTTATTTTTGCCGATGGTCAAATTGTTAACCATAGTAGTCAAAGCAAACCATTGGGTTATATCTCTGACCCGACTGGCTTTCCCTGTATCGAAGGAAAATTTTATACGACAGCACCCCAGTTTATTTCACAGCGTGTTGGGTTGGCAGTGCTGGGCACAGCAGGAGCAGCATATGCAGAAGCACAGGAACAGCGTCAAACCTCGGCACTCACAGGTACGACTACGACAAATGTTACTGGAAGTATTAATCGTTTAGCGGTTGGCGCTGCAGTACGTTCGGCTACCGACGAAATCAGTGCCTGGCTATTAGCGCGTCAACAGCAAAGCTTTGATGCCGTGGTTGCTGATCCCGGCAAAACCGTTTCAGTCCATTTAAATATTAGTTTGCCACTTGATAAAAGTAGCACATCAAGGAAATTACGTTATGCAAAAAACAGCAATAAAACTATTGGTTATCTTGATTAGTATCAATCTGCTAGGTTCGTGTTCCACATCAAAACGTACCTTAATTGATAGTAAAGAGAGGCCGACGATGAAACAAATCCATGATAAGAAATTTCACGTTCAATCGCAGAAAATAAATATTATTCCTTCGCGTAAAGTAGACGATACACCACTTCCGAATGATGCTGAGTTTGTTTGGCTGCCAAACCCAACACTGGAAATATATGTATTTAAACACCTTACAGCATCCGGTCATTTTGTGCCGGGTTATTCAACCTATTTTCGCATGTATAAGCAACATCATATAGCGTTGCCAAGCGAATTGAATGGCTGGGAATAATGGCATTATTGTGGCCTAACAAGGAAATTCTTGTTAGACAAAATGATGTTAACGAAGTATACAAACGGCCACCTTCGCTGACGAACTGGCTACCCTGGCTTGATTATGATGAAGAGTCGCAGACTTTTACATTGGAAGATGGCTATAGCGCATCGGTAATGTTTGAAGTCAGTGCTATACCAACAGAAGCGCGTAGCGATACATTTTTACATCATGTCAAAGTTAATCTCCAGGCCTGTATCAGTCATGCGATACCGGCACTTGATAACCCTTTTGTTTTGCAATGCATGGTCAACGATGAAGATTCTTTAGCCAGTTTTTCTCATCATTTGAAGCGTTATATCTGCAAAGGCAGTAAACCTGGTTACGAAAAGCTCGCTAGTAACTTCTTAATGCATATGCAAAGTCATCTTAAACGTATTGCCAATCGCGCAGGCATATTTGAGGATGAACTGGTCACAGGCAGTGCTTGGCGCGGCAGAAACCGAAGAGTGCGAGTATTTTTGTACAGGCGACGCAATATTAACGATCATAATGAGATTGATCCGGTTACAGAAATAAACCAAGTCGCTGAGAGGCTTGCCATTCAAATGGAGGCTGCCGGAATTGAGGTTCGCCGTTGTGATGATAATGATCTAAATGCATTCTTAGTGCGCTGGTTTAATCCTAAGGCGATCACAACGCTGGGTGATACTGATGCGCTTAGCGAGATGATGACTCTACCGACAAAAGCGCAACGCACCTTTAGCCACGATTTATCGGATCTATTATTTTTATCACAACCTAAATCAGATTCTAAAAATGGCGTATGGTGGTTTGACGATCTGCCGCACCGCGCAATCAGTATTGATAGTCTGCGGCGTAAACCCTTGCCGGGACACTTTACCGGCGAACGTAATATTGGCGACAAACTAGCGGCCTTGATGGATCGTTTCCCTGAAGGCTGTTTATTGTCTATAAGCATAACGATACAACCGCAAGATAAAGTGGAAAATCATATCGTCAATATTATTCATGCCTCCAAAGGTGAAACCGCCGAAGCAATGGCAGCTGAACAAGATGCCAAAGACGCTTTGAGCTATATGTCGCAAGGAGATGATCTTCTGCCAACCGAAATCGCAGTGTTTACACGCGGCGAATCGTTATCGGATTTGCAGAAAAAGACTAACGAGCTTAATGGCTTGTTACTGGCACATGGCTTACACCCAATAAGGGAAAATGACGAACTCTTGCCTATACATAGTTATATTAAAAATTTGCCAATGAACTACGAACCAGAAAGAGATAAAGTCAGCCGTAAATCTCGATTAATATTTGCCAGTGATTTAGCCTGTTTACTGCCATTCTATGGACGTAATCGTGGTACTGGACACCCTGGTTTTACCTTCTTTAATCGTGGTGGTGAGCCGCTGACGATTGATCCCTTAAACCGATTAGATAGAGAAAAAAATGCCTTTGGCTTAGTACTTGGTCCACCGGGCTCGGGTAAATCAGCTTTGATGGTCTATCTACTGCTACAAATTGCCGCTATCTATGGCGCACGGATTTATATAATTGAAAAAGGTGGGTCATTTAAATTATTTGGTGACTATTGTCAGCACTTTGGCTTAAGTGTTAATCGCGTCGCTCTGCATCCTAACGCTGATGTCAGCTTGCCGCCATTTGCCGACGCCTATGAAATGCTAAAACGCGAAGAAGATAAAAAATACTTTGAGGATGAACATGCTGCACTTGATAAATCTGATAAAGATGACGAGTTTGAGGAACGAGATTTACTGGGCGAGATGGAAATCAAGGCACGTATTATGGTCACGGGTGGCGATGCCAAAGAGGAAGCGCTATTAACGCGCGCCGACAGGCTGACGATTCGCAAAGCAATTATTCAGGCGGCCAAAGCTAAATTAGCTGATGAGCCGGAAGAGATAGTATTAGTAGAAGATGTTGTCAATGCATTGCAAAAACTATCAATGGATAAAGTTTTAATGCAGAAACGCCGGGAGCGTGCGCAAGATATGGCTGATGCGATGGCACTTTATTGTCAAGGCAACGCTGGTCGTTTTTTTAATCGCCCAGGAAAAGAGTGGCCACAGGCCGATGTCACTATTTTTGAAATGGCAATGCTCGGCAACGATGGCTATGAAGATCAATTGGCGCTGGGAATTACTGGATTAATCAATCAGATTAATGGCGTAGTTGAGCGCGAGCAATACAATAATCGTTTTACCTTTGTCTTAGCTGACGAGCCACATCTATTTATGAGTAACCCCTTGTTAGCAATCTTATTAGTTAAAATAGGCAAGATGTGGCGAAAACTTGGTGCTTGGCTATGGTTAGCAACACAGAATTTACAAGATTTCTCTGGTGAAGCAAAAAAATTACTCACTATGTTTGAATTTTGGATCGCTATGGTGTGTTCCAAAGAGGAAATAGAACAGATATCACGCTTTAAAGACTTAAGTGATGAACAAAAGGCCATGTTGTTAGCGGCGCGAAAACAGCCGGGGAAATACACTGAAGGGGTGCTACTTTCAGAGAAAGTACAAAGCCTGTTCAGAAATGTGCCACCAACATTGCCACTAGCCTTAGCAATGACTGAAAATGAAGAGAAGGCTGAACGCGCTGCAATTATGAAAGAGCAACAATGTAGCGAACTGGAAGCAGCATTTATTGTTGCAAAGAGATTAGTAGAAAGATAGGTGTTTTTCTGCAAGCTATTATTTAAGATTGGTGGTTGAAAGCGATTTAGCTTTCAACCACTGAATATTTTTTAGATAAAGTTAGGCCAATATAAAGCTACGAAGCTTAATATAGTTAATGCTGGGATATAAAATAATGCAACATTTTTAACAGAAAAATACCTGATGGAACAATAAATTCCATAAAATATACCGACTCGATCTTTATTGGCCAGCGCATAGGTAAGGTGATTTAGGCTTGACAATATTTGTGATAGCAACCCGATTGAAATAAAAAAAATAACTGCAAAATAGGACAATGCCTGCACATATTTTGCGTTATACAAGGTAATGAAAAAGTCAAAAAAATTATAATTTTTTGCTAAAAGAATTAAATTTTTAGGGATGATATCGTGTAAATAATTAATGCCGAAAAAGATCATGCAAGCGATAAATAAAGAAAAACCGATTTGATTGATATACTTCGATCCCAATTCTCCTTTTGAATTCAAAATTAACATGCTAATAAGCAATGGAAATATTGCGATAAGAGTTGTTATTTGCATATAAAAATGAATAGTTTCGATATTGGCGAGATATTGCCATGTGAGAAATGTCGGAATTGCGAATACTGCTATGCCTAGAACAGCCGCAGCATCATTATTTTTATCAGCAGAATTATAGTTATTAATAATTTTATTATTACTATTATTATTTTGGTTGTTGTTGCCATTGATGTTGCCGTTTCCTAATTGTGTAATGTTGCTGAATTTGCTCATTATTAATTTCTCCATATAAAAAATTAAAAATATAACTAGTGATTGTGGATATTAAATTACTTTTTTAAGTAGACGTTTTGTAGTGGCAGTATGACCGACCTTAACCGATCATATTCATCACATTTTGAGTAAGCGCTATTTATGGAAGTAATAAAAAACATCATTGTTACAATGTTGGTGATATTTGCCACGTCTAAAAGTTTACGTGCTAACGAGATAAGTTCAATCTCGGAAATTACCATTGTTAGTTCTAATTCTTACCCAGTTGCAGCATCTAATTTCAATAAGAATAGGCTAAGCCAGCTTGGTATCAGACTTACCGCTTTCAATTTGGATGCCGTTTCTGAACTAGTAAATCAAATTAATAAGCATTTGCCTAAAGATGAGCAGCAGGCCAGTGCGTATATCCAGTCGTATATCAATGAAATAGGTCAGGAACAGTTTAATCAGCGCTTCGTAGATGCTTACCAAGGGCATATCTATGCCATAAAGCACGGTATCAAGCATACCCCGGCATTTGTTTTTAACAATAAATGTGTTGTTTACGGAGTGGACACGCTAGACGAGGCTATAGCGAAATACCAGTTATCTATAAAAGGCAAGCAGGGTAACCTCGATGCTGCTGAGTAGGCTGGGCTGGATGGTTATGTGTATAGGCTTAACGGTTCATTCGGTGCTGGCTTTTGAAGCGGAGAAAACTGAGATTAGCACTGAGGAAATTGTCAGTTCACTCCCTCTTGACCAATCTTGCTTGAACTATTGCATAACGGGCATTTGTGTTTGGTTAAGATGCGGTTTGAGCGGATGTAGTATTGAGACAAGCATTCAAGTGCGTCACTATAACCCAGACTTGGTCGTCAGTGTCTATGATGAACTCGGTGAAAATACCTGGCGTGAAGCTGAGGCGATCTTGGCAGAGACGACTGAGGGGGCTGCTAAAGCAATAGTCGGGCTATTTAGCAAAGCGCCTGTTGGTGGCGGCCACCGTGTCGAAGGTGGAAACCAGCAGATCGACCAAAGCTTACGCTTTAAAGAAGCTAGCGCTATCGGGCACCCGCTTGCCAGTATTG
>CAYUVE010000042.1:0-14616 GCA_964447985.1 uncultured Thiotrichales bacterium | reverse complement strand
TGTCACCGGCTCAAATAGCCGAAGCGCAGAAATTAGCGAGAGAGTGGAAACCTAAATAGCAGTATTAAATTATGCCGGTCGATAACACATGGCTAACGACCGGCAAAAAGAAGGCTAGAACAACAAATAACTATATCCTAACCGTACCCCCGTCGTATAAAGGCACAGTCATAGAGAAGTTTTCACCGTAAGTTGGCTTTTGCTCCTCAAGAATACCAATAGCAATTTTCTCTCCCATTCGAACAGACTCAATGTAGTCAGAGAAATAATGAACACCGGCCCAATCACGACCTATCGCTATATTGGAGGCAAGCTTATTCAGCTCTCCTTCCACTGTTAGAGTGCCATTTGTGACGTTGACTGTCTTCAAATTAAGCCCATTAGTGGTCGGAACAAACGCTTTAGTGTCACTACCCGCCAAATTAAGTGGATGACTGTGGTCAAAAAAGGCCTTTAATATCGTTACACATGCTCCAGCTACCGTCGCATGCCCTGCACCGTATGACGGGTGCATAGGGGAACCTTCACAAAATGCCATGGGTAGTAAATAGTTTTCTTTACCAAGACACACATCTTCACAATTCTTCGCATGCACCATTTTTAAAATGTGCTTTAAATCTTTAACCATCTTATCCAGATCCGGATTTTTGACATCTGGGTGATGGTGCTTCGTCAATCTAGCTGCCAAGGCTTCGGGACGCAGACGACGATGAATATCAAACTTCTGGAACCTCACCGCTTTAAGTGCCCTTGTTGCGACCTCGGTAACCAAAGAAAGAATATGGGGCCCACCAAAATGCGCGAAAGCTTGTTGATGATCGATATAATCAGCACGTTGGAATGGTAACCCAGGATCAAACGGCACACCACCAGCTAGCATTATCAAACAAGCATTTAGATAGGCTTCATAAAGCGCGTCATAATGAACATAAGTGGCCAAGTCTCTTGGTGTAGTAATAAACCGATACGCTGGTTTATTTAAGTAAGATTCCATTCCTCTTAGATCTGCACCTTCTTGTACATCTAAATATTCATCCCAGGTCACCATATGGTCATCACAAGGCGTTGCGTAACGCACACGCTGATCGACTCTAACTGCACCATAAGTTATAAAACCATCAGCAGCACTAAACGGGGTTCCATCATCTTTTAATGGCTGATCTCCAGAATTAATACCTACATTTCCTGCTAGGAGAAACTGGGAAATGTAGGGGCCAATATCATCTCCTGGCGTAATTCCACGAAATGCATTTTGGCTCGTTAACGGGCCACGTCTTCGAGCAAGTTCATTTGCGTCTAAATCACAACAATCGTCATTTTTAAACCAGTCGAGTTTATTAAGCGCCGTAATAACCGCCTTTACCGTTGGTTTTGTCTCTTTAGGGCTATAGCCCTTTTTACAAGTTACTTTACCGCTGCCATCGACAATCTGAGTAAAGGGCACATCTCGGAGTATGGCTTGTGCATAGACTTCACCCATTTCGGCAATTAACTCATCGCTACCTAATGCCGGTGCAGGTGGCATGGTAACAGCCTGTGCGTCAGGCCCTTCTAGATCAAAAGTATTCCCAGCACCTTGGCTTTCCCAAGCACGTACACTAGCGCCTTTGTTACCACAAGCAGATTGTGCTTTCTCAGAACGCCATACAGGTTCCTCCGGCGTACCAACATCGTCACCACGACGACCTAAAGGCGTATCAATGAAATCTCGAGGGTCACCGCTATCAATACCTTTTACAAACTGCTGGAAATCATCAGGGTTTTGCACCAAACCAGAATCATCATCGTGCGGCATTCCTTTGGTGTAACTCGCCAAATAGGAGGGTTTATTGCTCTGAGAATCTTTACACCTCTGATCGAAACACCGCCGATACTTCTGTTCATCACCATTAGCAATATGTGGCGGATGTTCGCGATTGAATGCTAAATCTGCAGCCGAGACTCTTACTCTCCGTGCTTCTTCCTGTCTATTTTTGTTATCCATAAATACTCCCTTATCATTATCTTTTATCCAACCTATATAACTAAGTACATAAGTCCTATGTGTTTACTTAGATCAAAAAGTAAACTTTACTAGTGTATACAGGAAAATAGAGTTTCAGTGATTAATTAGCACACAAAATATTCGCGCAAATAGTATCAACCACTATCAGCGGTCTGCGCTAACAAGGAATTGCTTTACCTGATAAATATCTCCAGCCCAAATAGCCGAAGCCCAGAAATTAGCGAGAGAATGGAAACTGAAGTAAGAGCTATAACTGTTCGCTAAGCATGCGGAATATTTTCTTAACCGCCCTCACTTAACTTTAGCATCATCAACTGTTTATCTTTGGACTACGAACAACAATTATAATTCTATTCTCTGCTGCAAAAAAGCTAGACACATACTGCTTTACGCCGGTAACTCACCATAATCAGTAGAAAAACACAGGCCAGCCCAACAGAAAGCGGAAACAATACCGTCGCAATAGAGTATTTCTCCAATGCCAACAGCACACAGATGTTTCGAGCTAGAAATAAGGCGAAGAAAGTCATATTTTCATCGTGAGGAAACTCATAGGCTTTGCGAACAGTTGGCCCAAAACCTAAGAGGTCAACAATCGTCAGTACGATAACCGCCCACATTGGGTCAGAAGTAAAATACCAAAACGGTAACGAGCCCGAAGCGAATAGAAAGAAGATCCAATCTATACGATTAATAGAAATATCGGAACGTTTTAGAAATGCCAATACGGCAATACACAAAGTAATAACGCCAGAAATACCAATTGGCCAGGCACCCACGCCGCCTTCGGCAGCCAACTGCGCCAGAAATACAATAAAGGTAGTAATCCCCCAAATCACCCATGAAAATACATGTGGTTTAGTCTTACCGCTAAGAATCGAAACGACGTAGGGAATAAATGCGACAAAAGTCAGAATAATCGCAATGATACTTAGGACTAATTTAATGCCCATTGAAAGCTAAATTGATTCTCCGTCCATAATAAGATTATCTATATCTTTGGAGTTTACCTATAGTTAGATTAGCACGTGCTTAGCTAAGGAAGAATATCTACCTTACTGAAGATGCTTCACCATAAGAATTGCATCGCCGGTATAGTGAATAAATGGGTGCGGATAAATCGGTTCACGATTCACCTCAATATAACCAGAACGGTCATAAAGTTTTTTGGCACCACTATTTTCTTCGAAAACAATTAAGCTTAATTTGGTAAAGCCTTTCTCTAGAGCGTGGTTCTCCGCAAGCTCTAAAAGTGCAGTCCCTATGCCCTGGCCACGAAACTCCTCAAACAACGCTACACCACAGATATAATAACTATTATCTTCCTCGAGCTTACTATATGGTGCCAACACAGGATCATCTTCAAACTCGTCGGGGTCAACATGCATAGGAAAAGCAACTATCATCCCAACAATATCACCATCTATTTCGGCAATCGTACAATTCTTATAGCTAAATAGTGAATCTTCTCTTTCATACCGCATTCGGCCGATGTCGAGAATATCTTGGTCAGGTGAAGCAAGCTTAGACCAAACGTAATCTGCCACACCATCGGATGAAATACTATAAAGCGATGCGATGACAGCACAATCTTCTTTTCTCGCTGGGCGGGAATAGTAGTCTTTCATAGAAATATCGAAGAAACATAGTATTCTTAATATTTATCAGCATGGTTATTCAAAGAAAACATCCGAATTAATATGGAGCTGGATAATCTTTGGAGAATCTTCCTCATCGACAATACCTACAGTAACTAGAGCATCACCATTTTCATACTTTACCGTAGCCAAATAATCACATCTATCAATGGTTCCGATTTCTGTTGCAGTATTTGTCGAGCAACCATTCCAATTTAGCTCTGTTATGGATTCAAAGTTTCCCATTTTAGAGAATAATTTTATTAACTTCCGGCTTTCTTCCTCGCTAATATTGTCTAGCCATAACTTGCTTAGGTTAGGTTTTAGAGTTTCATAGTTCCAAGGTGACTGTTCAGCTAGTACATTTTTAATTAGAGGCTCTGCCTTTCCCTCAAGCTTATTATAGGTAACAGTTGCTTTTATACCGGCCCAAACGAACAAGATGATAATTAGAAGCATTACTACTCCAAGACCAATCAATATTTTTTTAAATACCCTCGTTTTCCGGTTTCCCTTGTTCGGTCTACTTTGGTCATCCCATGTTTCAGTCGTTTTATACGGATTATCTTCCATTTATACTTCCTGCTTTAAAATATGCCAATATGTGAGTGTAAAAATAAGGTCGGAGGCAACTGAAACTTATATTCATTTGTATTTGTCTCCGACCCTATTTATTCGATGTCTGTTTTTAAACTCAATAGCTCAGACATTATATTTCTATATTCTGAAAAGTTTTCATTAAATTTTGGATCAATATGACATCCAATCATTAATATATGCAACCTAACCGCACTTGCTAGAAAGGAAAATAGAAAAATTGATTCCGTGCTTTCTTTATTCAATGTATCTCTAGAAAACGCTAGATGATAACAAGTTTCTGCATACACACCCCCATGTACAAAACTAGATAGTTCGGAGTACTCGACAACCAAGCCTTTAATAAAATTCCAATCCTCATGCTTCTCGAAGACGGTTGAATTGATTTTTCGAGCGATATTTTTATAACTCCACTTAGATACTATTCTTTTAATTTCTGAACTCGACATATCGGAAGGATATACAGATTTTCTGATTTCATTAAGTATTCTATTTTGTATTTTTTTATCGCTTTCTAAAGCAAACTTTGACTTCACTAATGCAATATGTTCGCTGATTCTAGAGTATTTTCTATATTCTTCACCAACCGAGTCATTTTTCACTCTCATCAACTCATACGATAAATAATTAAACCTTAAAAAGTGCTCAATTGCGGGCCTAAGTAATGTTTTTATCGCATATAAGTGTGTTTCTGATTCCTCCACAAGGTCAAAAGCAGCAAGCTTTAGAGAGTTTATAGTTCCCATTAGGCCCATAAGGCAGTTTATCGAAACCGGATAATTTGATTTTTTATACTCGCAAACTAGATCATCTGCAACTGTTGCAAAATAATTAAATATTTCATCATCCTTCGATATTATTTCATCAATTGTAAACGTCATAAAATTCCCTACAACGTATAAATAAAGGCTTCTAATGTTGAGTCCTACACTCTCATCGCAAACGACAACGCCTCCCCGGCTTCCTCTCCAAGATTAAACACAGAATGCCAGCAGCAATTCATATCTGTTTCTTGTGGTAGCAGTAATACGTCACCTGATTCTACTATTCTGCCCTGTCCTTTGGTGATTAGTTGTTGCACAAATTGTTCTGTTTCGTTGATAAGTTGGATGAGGGTATCGTTTGAAAAGGTTTCTAGTTCGGAGGAAAGTTGATCTCTATTTGTAGATAGCTCGGTTAATTCTTGTTGTTGAGAATTAGAAAGCGAATCTGGCCACTGATTGTGTTGCTGACATTGATGGACGAAGTGACTGATCTCAGACATGAGCTCTGATTTCGGGAGCGCTAACCAATAGGTTTGACCAGTGACTTGAGCGTAGACGACACCGGCATGGCCTCTTTCTCTATCGTGATGTAGATAAGCGCCGCCGTCTGGTGAATTAAAATAGATGATGCGCTCGACAAAATTTATCTCTGCGCAGTCTAATACTTCGCAGAGCAGTGTATTGAGAGATTGGTTTTGTGTGATGAGTTGTGACTCAGGAAATACAGCGTCGGTGAGTAAGGCAGCATGATGTTGCCGTTGGGGGTCTTCGGCAACGTCTTCGACATTATCAACGCCGAAAGAAAAACGAAACCGTAGTGAGGCATCTTCTTCATAAAATGAAAGCCAAGAGACCTTAAGCCATAGGTCTTCAGCAAGAACCTCGTCACCTTCTATGGCATCAAATAATACCGTTTCGATTTCTTGATCATCACCCTCATTAAAGCTACTGCCTAGGGATTCAAACTGTCCTATTAGTCTTTCCGCATAAGGTGATTCGGCTAATAGCTGGTCACATTCTTCTTCATCTAAGACTGCTTGATAAAGTACGTGTGATTGTTGGATAGCCTGCGAGTAGTTTTTTAGCTCGGTGGCGCAATGAGCTTTAAGAAAAACAGGTTTACCTGATTGCCATGCTGATTTTGGATCAGCAGTTAGCTCTGCCGACTGGTCAGCCACCTCGCCGAGGTTATGACCTCGACGCTGCAATGTATAGCTAGACACTAGTGTTTATTCGAAACCGACCTGTGAACCGCTTAGGCCATTAAACTTTTGACTGAACGTATCAGCTCTTCGACTTTGTCTTTATCTGTAACGTGATTAAGATTAATTTCAATAGCACGGTAACACTGGAGTAATACTTGTGTTTTAGGTTTTGGTGAACTCAGTTGTGTTGATACGGTTTGAATATCGGCTTCAAGTTCCGCACTTTGCTCGTCGTCTAATCCTAGGCCAGGCATGGCTTCTCGTAATGCATCTGCCACAGCAGGAAAAGTAACTTTAACTACGCTATGGGTTTCGGGCAGTAATATATCCACTTGATCAGGCCATACAGTAGTCGCATTCTCATCGCGAACATCTTCTGATGCTGGCTGGCTTACCACTGGCGATGTCGCACCGCTGCTGTTTTTTCGATAGCGACTGACTACATCTAAGCCAAGTGCTGTCAGATACACTTCTTTACTTTCTTGCTCTGCTTCAATGAGATCACTATCGACTAAGTCTTCTACAATAATCTCAGTCGAAGGCTCATCGTAATTTAGTGCTTCGGCAATGATCGCTACACTTAGTTGAGATGTAGGATCTTCCTGACGTTGATCGTAGAGATAATTGAGAATATTAAAACAGTATTCTTGCGCTTGTTCTTGTGTACTCATTGGCTATACTCGGAAAAATAAGGCTTATTTTAGCCGAATTTTGGGCTTTTATGTATGACTAGTGCTAGCGTTTGACAGGCCGTTTTTGCAGTTTTCGCTGCAGGGTTCTACGATGCATATTAAGTGCTCTAGACGCTGCTGAGATGTTGCCATTATGTTCATTGAGAACCCGCTGAATATGCTCCCATTCCAGCCGCTTGACCGACATACGCTCGTCATCGACCTCAAGCTCTTCTTTAGCATCTGGCTGCCCGCCTTCCAATACCTCACAAAGCTCATCAATTTCTACAGGCTTCATCAAATATTGACTGGCGCCGAGTTTAATTGCCTCGACGGCTGTCGCTATACTGGCGAAACCAGTAAGTACGACAATGCTGCACTGCTCTTGATGCGCATCAAGATGCCGAACGACGTCTAGGCCACTTTCTTCACCTAGCTTTAGATCAACCACTGCATAGCGATACTCACTATCACTTGACCGGACTAAGGCGCTGTCCAAATCATTGACTGCAGTGACGGTATAACCTTGGCGCGTCAGAGCTCGATCTAAAGTCTCTGAAAATACTTCATCATCATCAACTATTAATAATGTCTTATCCATGAGTACTAATTTGCTTTCAATGTCTGTAAAGGCAACTCTACTTTAGTCCGACTACCACCCTCTTGGCGATTATTTAAAGCTACCTGACCACCAAAACGCCGAATAATTGAATAGGCGAGGAATAAACCGATACCTAAACCGTCTTTAGTTTGGCTGTCAATAGCCACAGGCTCTTTACCCAAAGATTGCCGCATTGATTCTGATACACCCGGGCCGTTATCAAGCACCTCAATACTCAATATGTTTGTATCAGACATCGCAAGAACTGTTACCTCGCGCGTCGACACTTTTTGTGCATTATCAATAATATTCACGATGGCCTGACTAAGACTTCTATCAACCACTATTTCAGGAAATATCGCATCATCACCCCATTGCAACTTAACCCGTTTCGCCGGTCGATTAGTTTCACACTCTTGGCAAAGATCCAGAATATAGTCATCCAATGTTATGGCGGAGCCACCAGAAAGGCGCACTGACCCTGCTGATGCCGATAAATTAGTTAAGGCTTCACGGCAACGACTCACTTGTGAACGCATAACGGCGATGTTTTCAGTTTTTTGTTCTTCTGCAGTCTCTGCATCGTCTAACTCATCTAGTAATAAAGCCATAGTACCCAACGGTGTACCTAACTCGTGTGCTGTACTCGCGGCTAGCGTACCTAAAGTTATCAGCTGCTCATCTCGCATCACACGTTCGCGCGCCTCAGCCAACGCGCGTTGTTGTTGTTGCATTGCCGTTCGCATAGACACCACGAAATACGAAATTAAAATCGCGGTAATAACAAAGCTAAACCACATACCTACAATATGCACATCAAACTCGTCATGACTGCCATGACTATGTGCCATTTCCATTGGCACATGCTTCCATAATAACAAGGTGTAATACACCGCTGTAATAGTCGCCAAACCCCATATGTGGAAAGCGGGTAACATCACTATTGCAACCGTTAATGGCAGCAGATACACCATAGTAAATGGGTTAGTGGCACCGCCGGAGAAATACAATAACGCGCTTAGCACGGTAACATCGGCTAATAGATGGAGAAAATATTCGTTACTATCTATGAATTCCCTATTCTTACAATAACTCCACGTATAAAACGTCAAACCAGCATAGAGAATAATAACTACGGCTATAGGGATTATGGGTAAGCTTTGATGAAGATAAAATACAGCGACTAATAAAGTAATAATTTGCAGCGCTATCGCTAAACAACGCAATACGACCAAACGGTAAAGGCTGGTTACCGCCAAACGACCCGTTTCATGCTGTGAAGAAAAACGCATATTCATATAATCAGCTTACACTAAACCGTTTGCTGTAGAAAATCGCATATTTTTTCTTCATGCCAATAATGCGCATTCCAAGGTACGGTTCCACTGATAAAACCAACATGACCACCATGCTTTGAAAGCAAAAATTCAATATTCTCAGATAGCTCTGACTCATCAGGAACCGAAGATTCATACATAAACGGATCATCTAGTGCATGAATAATTAATGTAGGAACCGTAATTTCTTTTAAAAATTGTCGGCTGCTGCATTGCTGATAATAGTCTAAGGCACTATCAAAACCATGCAAAGGAGCAGTGACGTGCTCATCGTAATCCCAGAAACTTTTCATTTGACTCACATCGGCCCTTATAGGCGACGGTCTTGTTGAAAATTTATCGCTGGTTTTCTTGCGTAACTTATCTAAGAGGTATTCACGATATAACTTAGACATCCCTCGGTCTAAACGATTAACGGTTTCATCCAATTGAAAAGGCACGGAAATCGCTGCTGCACGCGCTAAGGGATTATCTGCTTGTGTTTCACCCAACCATTTTAGTAAGGCATTACCACCAAGAGAATACCCCACCGCTGCAATACTTTTTGATTGAGTTTTATTGCGAATATGCTCGACCACTGCGGCGATATCAGCGGTATCACCGGAATGATAGGCTCTATCGAGCTTATTATGTCGACCACTGCAACCGCGAAAATGCATAAATACTGGCCGTAATCCGCGCGACTCTAATGCCGTAAACAAACCAAAAGAATACGGAGAGTTTATCGAGCCTTCCAGACCATGCAGGATGAGTACCGGCAGTCCGCTATCGCGCTTACTCCAACATAAATCTACGAAATCTCCATCGTCTAAGCCAAACTCTTCATGGCGAAAATCGAGCTTTGGCCGTTTACGAAAATAGCGCGGCCATATGGTTTGTAAATGTGGAGAAGGTAGCCACCAGGCTGGCTTAAAATCTGACTTCATTTTACCCTGAGAAAAGCTTACTTACCCTTCTAGCTATTGACAAAGGTGTTCATGACCAGTAAGACAAGGCCCATCGGCACAATGGGTATCGATATAGGCATTTACGGTAAGATAGTTTCGCATCATCGCGGTAATATGTTGTTTTAACTCTGGCTCATCGCGAATATCGGTTTTATTGATCCAATGCGTTAAGGTTTCTCCTTCAACATTGGTGTAATCTATTTTAATGACTTTTTTGTCGCAGCCCTCGGCATTGTTATCAAGATAACAACCTGTCCAAGAGTTTATTTCTGCACAGCGATTGGCAAAGCTATTGCCTGACACCAATAATAGTCCTAAACCTATCAGTAATAAATAATGTTTCATCAATGATTATGGCACCGACAATGGTGTCATACTTCCTTCTGAATCAATAGAAAAAATACCCATTTGTACCCCACCCGCTGGCTCGGGCGGCTTACGCGTATTAATCGCCTCTTCTATCCCGGCATCATCAGGTAACCTTGGTAAGGTTTGCGCCGGGAATTTTCCAGTTAAGCTTTTTAAGAACTCGACAATATCGGCGACTTGCTGTTCCGTAAGCTTACGATCCAACTCCGTTGCCGCCATGACTCTAACCGCTTCATCCAACGTTTTGACTTTGCCATTATGGAAATACGGTGCTGTGATGGCGACGTTACGTAAAGTCGGCACACGCCACATGATTTTGTGTTCTTCATCACCTGTGTAGTTATAACGACCTAGGTCATCGGTAATGAGATCATATTGCTCTTCATATTGGGTTCCGCGTGTGTTAGGAAATAACTCCCAAAAGCCTTCGCCCATTTTCAAAGCAATACCAGGTTGAGGACCTGCCAAGTTGACATAGAAATGACATGAAGAACATTCGACTTCTTGAAATGTCTCGAACCCTCGTTTGGCTTCAACACTGATTGCTGATTCTTCGCCGTTTAGATAACGATCAAACGGACTGTTTGTGGTATTCAATGTTCGTTGAAAAGTTGCTAAGGCTTTGGCGATATTTGATACCGTCACACCCTCTTCGCCAAACACCGATGCAAACTGTCTTTTATAAGCGGATATTCTACCTATGCGTTGCTCTAGTTGTTCTTGCGTATTTGCGAGCACGGACTTATCGACTAAATGCATAGTGAATTGATGTTCTAGGCTTAAGGCTTCGCCATCCCAGTGCAAACTAGTGTGATAGCCCGAATTCCAAACCGTTGGCGTATTGCGTCTGTGCTTAATACCAACGCTACCCGTAGGAATTTCCAGGCCATCGTTACCACCCGTTAAAATATTGTGGCAACTATTGCACGATAGGTTTTCATTCTTTGATAGCCGTTTATCAAAGAATAGCTGCTTACCTAATTCAATCTTCTCTTCAGACAAAGGATTATCTTCGGGGATCGGGGGCAATTGCGGTAAAGGTTTAAACACGGCAAAGGCCAAAGAGATTGGCAATAGCACCAAACCCATGCCACCACATAACTGACTAAATAACTTCATAATCTACTAACTTTCTGCGTTTACTGAGGCAAGTCTTAATTCATCTGGCACGTGCAGTGTTGAAGTTGGGAATGCACACTCTGCACCGTGATCTCGAATAATCTTTTCAATACGTAATAAGACATCTTGCTTTATTTCATGAAAACGAATCCAGTTTGTCGTTTTAGTAAAGGTATAAATAAAGAAGTCTAATGATGACGATGCAAAGGTATTAAAGTTCACAATTAAGGTCTGATTATTATCAATTTCTTCGTGATCGATTAGCATTTGCTTAACATCTCTAATAATGCCATCCATTTTTTCTGAATCATCATAACGAATACCGATTGTTTCCTTAATTCGACGATTTGTCATTCTTGATGGGTTTTCGACTGCGATTGTTGTAAATACTGAGTTCGGCACATAAAGAGGTCGCTTATCGAAGGTGCGAATACGCGTCACTCGCCAACCAATATGCTCTACGGTGCCTTCTATTTCTCGATCTGGAGACCGAATCCAATCACCGATGGCAAAGGGCTTATCAAGAAAAATCATTAAACCGCCAAAAAGATTCGCCAATAAATCCTTAGCAGCAAAACCCACAGCAATACCGCCTACTCCACCAAATGCCAAGACACCGGTAATGCTATAACCCAAGTTTTGTAAGATGACTAAGCCTGCGGTGATGACCACAGCAAGTCTGAGTAATTTTCCTATGGCATGGACTGTGGTTTCATCAATCGCATTTTTTCTTTTCTTCTGAACCGCATTGTTTTCTGCAGCGCGAATAAAGCGTAGTAGAAACCAGGCAACAATGGCAATGAGTAAGACATCACGTATCGACGGCACCGCATTAAAAATCGGTGAGGGTGCGTGCATCTGGGCAATACTAAAGGCTAAGCTTAGACCTAACACCCATATTAATAATGTCAGCGGTTTGCGTATGGCTCCAACCAGGGCATCATCCCAGGGGGTTTTTGTTTTTTGCAAACGCGCAAGAATCTTTTTAAATACTACCCGCTGAATATAAGCAACAACGAGAGTAATAAATACGACAGCGAAAACTTGGTTGACCCAGCTATTCCAGGTCCAGTTTTCTATTTGGTTAACAAACTCAGCCATGACTTACTCAGTAAAATAAAAAATGATAATTTTACCATGTTACTCAAGCTCTAACGGAGGCGGAGTACGGCCGCTTAGGCTGTCTTTAGCAGCTTGCCAGCGCGGGTTTTTGCTTAGCCCTAAGAAGCCCTGTGACTTTTGACCATGCATGCGCGCCAGGCGTGAGGTGGCAAGTGGATCTGACTCAAAATGAAGATTCGAAACAACTGTTTCGATTGCCTCAAAATCATTACATATCAACACCATGTCATTGCCGGCATCGAGCGCGGCGCGAGTTCGTTCTAACATATTCCCGGCGATACCACAGCCTTCCATACAAAGATCATCGCTAAATACCACGCCTTGAAAGCCAAGTCTCTGCCGTAGTATTTGTTTTATCCAAATGGCCGATAAACTTGCGGGCCAGGAATCGATTTGCTTATAAATAATATGCGACATCATGATGGCCGGTAAACCCGATTCAATCATATGTAGAAATGGCCGTAAGTCTATTTCGGCAATGACATCATACGGCCGCTCATCAACGGCGCACTCGGTATGTGTATCAGGACTGACACCGCCATGACCTGGGAAGTGTTTTGCTGTAGCCGCCATGCCTGCCTGCTGCATACCGCGCATATACCGAAATGCTAAACGCGAAATAATATCCTTATCCGAATGAAATGCCCTATCGCCAATCACCTGGCTTATCTCGCGATCAATATCGAGTACCGGTGCAAAGCTCATATCAATATCTACCGCCCTTAACTCTGCCGCCATGAGCCAAGCCCAGTGTTCGGCGTCCTCCAACGCCTGTTCGGCGTCTAGATCAAAGCGCTTACCTAATTCGCGTATGGCTGGCAAGACGGTAAACTCTTCTTTAAAGCGTTGTACCCTGCCACCTTCATGATCGACAGCCACCAGTAAATGCGGCTGACGTATCGCATGAATGGATGACACTAGCGCTTGTAACTGCTCAAGCGAATGAAAATTACGGGTGAATAAAATTACACCACCCACAGCAGGATGATTTAATAGTTCTGTCTCGGTCTCGTCTAAGACAAGGCCTTTTATGCCAACCATTAATGGACCTAGCGACATTAGAAACTAGCCCTCATCTCTAATACGCACATCAAAACGATCACGCAGCCGATCACCCAGAAGGTTTACCGCTAACACCACGAACATAATGGCTAGACCCGGCATTAACACCATATGCGGGGCCACTAACATATAGCGAGTACCGTCACGAACCATATTGCCCCAGGATGCGGCGGGTGGTTGTACACCGAGTCCAAGAAATGAAAGCCCGGCTTCGGCCAAGATGACACTGGCAATACCAAACGTGGCTTCGACCATGAGTGGCGCCAATATCAAAGGAATAAGATGACGAAAAACAATCGTACTCTGACTCGAACCTAAGGCACTGGCGGCAATAACATGGTCGCGATGCTTAATACTTAATACTTGCGCGCGTGCAAGCCGAGCAAAACCTACCCAACCGACAACCGATAGTGCGATAACCACATTTTCTAAGCCTGGCCCCATGACACCGGCTAATGCGATGGCCAATAAAATACCTGGGAAGGCTAACAAGACATCGATGATTCGAACAATCAAATGATCAAACCAACCACCGACATAGGCGGCGATGGTGCCTATTAAGGTACCGACTATGGACGATATGAACACGACCGTAATCGCAACAGTAAATGAAACATTAGCACCTTGAACAAGCCGATCAAAGATGGGCCGTCCCAAATCATCATAGCCTAACCATGCTTCGGCACTGGGCGCTTTTAATATCGAAGGTAGGTCTATCTCATAGGGCGTTAAACCCATTACGGAACCGAATAAGGCTGCGATCAACCACACTAAAATAACTAAACCGCTAATGCCGTTACGTATCATGATTCGCTCAACCTAACTCTTGGGTCTAATGCACCGTAGACCAAATCCGTTAGCGTATTCACTACCACGTAACTCAGACTAATTAATAATATACACGCTTGAAGTACCGGATAATCGCGTTTTTGAATCGCCTCAATCGTTAATTGGCCAACACCTGGCCAGGCAAATACGATCTCGGTGATCACTGCGCCACCTAACAAGGTACCCAGCTGCAAACTGATTAGAGTAATAATCGGCAGCATCGCATTACGTAGTGCATGGCGTAATACTACTTTCGTGCCGGACAAACCTTTTGCCCTTGCGGTACGAATATAGTCTTACACTCTTTCCCTTCACGACGCTCTTCCGATCTCGGAAGAGCGTCGTGTAGGGA
>CAYUVE010000041.1:0-14648 GCA_964447985.1 uncultured Thiotrichales bacterium | reverse complement strand
AAGCCGCTAATTTTGATTGAGTTTTACAGGCGTGTCAACGTCTGTCTGACGACATGATGGAATAAGAGCTGGCACTATAGCAGATTAAACGATCGCCCAGGAATAATGCCAGCTACCGATCCGTATTGAGAATATCAAGCCACCTATGCGATCAAATGCTCTTTTCGAAGATAGTGAAATACTTGCTGAGCGGCTTCTTCGATGGAAATTCCGTCGGTGTCAATGCGAATTTCCGGTACTTCTGGTTCTTCATAGGGGTCACTGATACCGGTAAATTCCTTGATCTTGCCAGCACGAGCCAAGGCATAGAGACCTTTACGATCTCGAGCTTCGCACACTTCCAGCGGTGTTGCGACGTGAATCTCTACAAATGTACCGTAGCCAGACACCATATCTCTGACCTCTCGACGAACAGAGGTATAAGGCGCAATCGGCGCACAAATCGCGATACCACCATTTTTAGTAATCTCACTGGCAACATAACCAATACGACGGATATTAATATTGCGGTGCTCTTTCGAGAAACCCAATTCACTCGATAAATGTGTTCTTACCACATCACCATCAAGCAAAGTGACACGGCGACCACCAATCTCCTGTAGTTTCGCCATAACCGCATTAGCGATCGTTGATTTACCCGAGCCAGAAAGCCCTGTGAAAAACAGTGTCAGTCCGCGTTGTGATAAAGGCGGGTAAGCACTGCGCAGCTCTGCCAGCACTTCTGGAAAAGAAAACCAATCCGGCACATCAAGATCGTTATCTAAGCGGTGATAGAACTCCTGGTTATCAAAGCTTGATGGCTGATCACCATCCTCTAGCTGATTCGGCGCGATATATTCACCGCGCTCTTCAACATACACCGGCAATTCACAGCTTAATAATTTGATATCCAGCTCTGCTTCCGCAGCGTCTAATAGAACAGTATCAAGGTCGGTCGCTGTGACATGCGTAGAATAGCTATCCCAGCTGATCATGTGCGTACAACCAAGGTTCTGGCGAATAATTGCGTGCAGTATTTTTTCTCGCACACCGGCGTGCCGCTCAGCCAATGGTAACAAAGCCAATTGGGTTGTCTGACTTGGAAAATGTTTGAGTACGGCCTGATAACACCGCACGCGCGAGTGATACTGATCACCTTCCGCCGCAATAGGATGCAATACAAGGTTAGCACTATTATCTAGGGCTGCCTGTAAGGCCATTTTATATTCAGCCTGGTGAAGTGGTCGCGTCGCATGCATGGCTATGACATTACCCCAGCTGAGCTTTGAAAACTGCTGGCGCAACTCTGAAGGACTAAAGCGCAAACGCTTAAAGCTATGATAGGCCGGTGGCTCAAGCCCGCTAATAGATCCGGATAAGTAGACAGGATTAGTGTAATCAAGCAAGGCCGCGACACCGGGATGCGAGGTCGAATCGTCACCATACACAGCTTTGGCTTCGGCACTAATGTCTGGGCGCCAAATCTCGTTAATCGTCAGTATGGCAATGACGACACCTTCCAAATCGCGCAATACCAACTGCGAGCCGGTATCCAATCCTTCGGCACACTTCTCGTTGACATCTAACGTTATGGGCATCGGCCAGAGCGTGCCATCAGATAGCCGACCTTTTTCTAAAATCGACGCGTAGTCATCTTGGCCCATAAAACCAGTCAAAGGCGATAAGGCCCCTGACATCAAAAGCTGCACTACCGCTTGCTGACGCAGATTCAGATCCCAGGAAGGAAGCTCTTGTGCGACTTCTTTTAGGCGCTCTACTTCATCACCTTCAACGTATAAATTGACCAAGTCGCCTTTATAAGCCGAAATATTTTGCGTCATCAATGAGCTCCTATGTGTTATCTATGTAATCTCTGATAATAAATAGCCTTACCAAGGCTACACGCACCTTGTTAGAATACGGCGCTTATGCCCAGTACCTTACGCGTTCGGCGCGAACATTGCTTGTTTTTGTGAAACGACCAAAACAGGATACATACTAAGTGGGACTAAAACTCAAATACAATATCACCCAAATGATCCCGAACTATGGTATCGGCATTTATATTCTACCTTTACTATTATTGATCGGCCTAGCCGGCATTCCTAGCCTTGTCAGCGCGGAAACACGCTATGTCAGCGATGAGCTCACCATCACCCTACGCCGCGGTGAAGGTACCGGGTTCCAAGTATTACGCACCTTAAAGAGTGGAACAGCCCTCAACATACTGCAGACAAACCCAAATACTGGCTATAGCTTGGTGCGAACACCCGCAGGCACTGAAGGATATGTATTAACACGTTTCCTTATGGATCAGCCTAGCGCGCGCAATCAGCTGCAAAGCGCTCAAACCCGCGCTGATCAGCTTGAAACTGAAAATAAAACATTGAGCGAACAAATCACTGCATTGACACAAGAAAAAGGCGAGCTTGAACAAGCTCGAAGCAATCTCGATAAATCCCACAGCCAACTGAGCAGCGAGCTCAGCCGCGTAAAAAGCACATCTAGTCGCGCCTTAGAAATGGAAGGAGAAAATAAGGAACTGCGCTCAAAGGTGGTGAAACTGGAACGCGATAATCAAGCCTTATCGCAAGAAAACGAAACCCTAAAAGATCGCAATGCGCGAGATTGGTTTATGGTCGGAGCCGGTGTCGCTATTCTTAGCCTATTACTGGGATTGCTGCTATCACGCTTTGGTGGTCGACGCAAAACATCCTGGAGCTCGATGTAAGCAATAAAGTGCAGCTTAATCTGCTTTGGGTTGAGACTCCAAGTGGAGGTGCTGAATATCAGACTCTACACCTAGCGGCACTTCTTCCCCTACTGTCGATGATGATTGCTCAGTAGCCAAAGACTCTCGTTTTGGCTCCGCTATCTGCCAAGGCAAGCTCGCGTCCTGCTGGACGTGGTCAACAAGTGTATGCTCATCATTATTATCATTCATGGTCATGCTCTCTTCACAAATGTATCAGTCCATTATGGAACACTGATCACCTTCAGAAGTAAGCAATACAAGTGCCATCAAAGTGATCCACGGTAAATCAATCGCTTAGGACAACACCCTAAATGGCGAATACAAAAACTGTAAAGATAACCGACATAAAAACGCCCCGATGAATAATCAGGGCGTTACGGCAATATATAAAAATTTAAGGGAGGAATTTAGCTTTCGCTAACAAAACTCTAGTAAGTGATATCCGTAGCAACCAGCTGACCATCATGATCTTCAAAACTCACTAATACAGGTCCAGGGCCTTCGCTTACTTGAGATAACAAAGCCTCGCTAGCATGAAACTGAATGGGGCCGTTAGACTCAACATCGATAATCGTGAATGTCCCTGCATCCGCATCAACCGCAGTCACCTGTTTACCAACATGATTGCCTTCACCCGCCATTGAACATGCATAAACAGGGGCCGCTACCAAGCCTGCTAGCAATAAGAACAAAGAAAATGACCGCATAACCATTACCACCCTCCTCATTTGTACATAAAAAAACAACTACTCTTTAGTCTTAGAAAACGCTTATTTGTTCCCTACTTATACCTCTAGCCATCAGTCACACAGCCGTTCGAAGCGTTATCAACATTTTTAATATATTTGTATAAGGTGCCGCGCTGAACTTTATAGGCAGGCATTACCCAAGCAGCTTTACGCTGAGCTAACTCTTCATCGCTAACATCAATAGACAATGTTTTTTGCTCGGCATCAATCGTCACAACATCACCATCTTTCACTAAAGCGATAGGCCCGCCTACCTGTGCTTCGGGTACGACATGACCAATAATAAAACCATGCGAGCCACCGGAAAAACGACCGTCAGTAATCAAGGCCACATCTTTACCCAAACCGGCGCCCATGATTGCTGAGGTTGGCGTTAACATTTCCGGCATTCCTGGCCCACCTTTAGGGCCTTCATAACGAATAATCACCACGTCGCCCTTAGAAATTTCATCACGCTCCAAGGCGGCCAGCATATCCTCTTCGGCATCGTAAACTTTGGCAGGACCACTAAAACGCAAACCTTCTTTACCGGTAATTTTCGCTACCGAGCCATCCGGTGCTAAATTCCCTTTGAGAATCTGAATATGCCCCGAGTCTTTAATAGGTTTATCCAAAGGCATAAATACATCCTGACCAGCACTAAGTTCTGGCAAGTCAGCAAGGTTTTCTGCAACCGTCTTACCGGTAACTGTTAGACATGAGCCATCTATCAAACCTTTACTCAATAGATACTTCATCACAGCCGGTGTACCACCGACATTATGTAAATCTTCCATGACATAACGACCACTGGGTTTTAGGTCCGCCAAAAACGGAATGCGATCACTAGTGGCCTGAAAATCATCAATACTCAATTCAACGTCTGCGGCTTTTGCCATAGCTAACAAATGCAACACAGCATTAGTCGATCCACCCAAGGCCATAATCACGACCATAGCGTTCTCAAAGGCTGCACGCGTCATAATGTCGCGCGGTTTAATATCTTGTTCAAGTAAATGACGAATCGCCGCGCCAGCACGCAGACACTCATCAATCTTGCCGGGGTCGACCGCGGGGGTAGAAGAGCTATAAGGCAAAGACATACCCATCGCCTCAATCGCTGATGCCATAGTATTCGCGGTATACATACCGCCACAGGCACCGGCACCAGGACAAGAGTTTTTAACCACCTCTTGGCGCGTATCTTCATCGATAGTGCCAGCAATAAACTCACCATAACTCTGGAAGGCCGAGACGATATCCAAGGTGATTTCTTCATTGTCTTTTTTCAGATGACCCGGTTTGATCGTACCGCCGTAAACCATCAAAGCAGGTCGATTCAACCGCGCCATAGCGATCACACAACCCGGCATATTCTTATCACAACCAGGAATAGAAATATTAGCGTCGTACCACTGCGCACCCATTACCGTCTCAATTGAATCAGCAATCAAATCGCGAGACTGCAAAGAGAAACTCATGCCATCCGTACCCATAGAGATGCCATCACTCACCCCAACGGTATTAAAACGCAAGCCCACCAAACCCGCTGCAGCAACGCCTTCTTTAACCTTTTGCGCCAAATCTAGCAGGTGCATATTGCAGGTATTGCCCTCGTACCACATACTGGAAATACCCACCTGGGCGGCATGAATGGTGGTTTCATCAAGACCCGTTCCGTAGAGCATGGCCTGAGAAGCACCTTGAGATTTGGGTTCAGTGATACGCGAGCTATATTTATTGAGTTTTTTATCCATGGACCTTGTTACCTTGCTGAACGACCAGCCGGAATGCAAATCGTTAAGTTTAACAAATTCACCCCAGACAGACGTAGACCATTAATATAACCATGCACAAGACTCGCAACAAAAATATTTACACAGACTTTATCGATCAATCTCTAGACGACCTACTCACTCAAGATACTGCTGAAAAAGACTTGGTCTCTTTATTCAGCCGCGCAAAAGAATCCATACCTGCCTATCGAGATTTCTTACTCAGCGAAGACTTTGATAAACCCGTAAATAGCCTCAAGGAATTTAGCGCGCTGCCTCTGACAAGCAAAGAAAACTATATGCGCCGCTATCCCTTAGCAGAGCGCTGTCTTAATGGCCGACTGGATCAATGCGAAATGATCGCTGTCTCATCAGGCTCTACCGGGCAACCACTATTTTGGCCGCGCAATCTCAAGCATGAACTCAGTATCGCAACACGCTTTGAACAAGTTTTGCATGACAGCTTTAACACTCACCAACGTTCAACACTATTGATAGTTTGCTTCGCTTTAGGTAATTGGGTCGGCGGCATTTACACTGCTAACTGCACCCGTCTAGTCGCTCAAAAAGGCTACAATATTACTCTGCTGACACCAGGCAGCAATCTCGACGAGATCTTCCGTATTGTACGAGAACTCTCACCCAGCTTTGACCAAACCGTATTGGCGGGCTACCCACCGTTTATCAAAGGCGCATTAGACCGGGGTCGCAGCGAAGGCATTGATTGGCCTCAACATCAACTGAAATTTATTTTTGCTGGCGAAGTATTCAGCGAAGAATGGCGCTCGCTGCTCATGGATTACTGTCAGTCAGTACAAGTGGAATTTGACAGCGCCTCGCTTTACGGCACGGCCGATGCCGGCGTCTTAGCTAACGAAACACCCTTATCTATTCGCATAAGACGCTTTTTTGCAGACAACCCTGATGCGGCAAGAGAAGTATTTGGCGAATCCCGACTGCCTGCCTTAATGCAGTACGATCCCAACAGCCGCTACTTTGAAACTCATAACGATACCTTAGTGGTCTCTGGCGATAACGGCGTACCCTTACTGCGTTATCATATCGCCGATAAAGGTGGCCTGTTTAAGTATCAAGAATTACTTGATATCGTCGCCTCACATGGCGGCAAGCTCGATAGCGAAAATAGCCGACACCTACCTTTTGTATATTTGTTTGGTCGTGCGGATTTTACCGTGTCGTATTACGGCGCCAATATCTACCCAGAAAATATTAGCGTCGCGCTCGAAAAAAGCCCTATTAGTAAATGGGTCAGTGGCAAGTTCGTGCTAGAAAGCAAAGAGGATGCGGCCTTGGATAAGAGTCTAACTCTTGCCGTGGAACTTCTACCTCAGATTAAGCCTGAGCACGCAGACGTAAATCAGATCGAGGAATCGGTTATTAATGAGCTTTTACGCTTAAATAGTGAATTCAAAGCCTATGTTCCCCTTGCACAACAAAAAATCGATGTCACACTATGGCCACACGGTCATCCTGACTATTTTCCCGCGGGCGTAAAACACCGTTATACCCGTCGTTAGCAACAAATACGAATACCAGATCTTATGGCGAAACTAGAAAAGAAATTACTGCACTACATCACCAAAGCAATCGCTGATTACAAAATGATTGAAAAAGGTGACCGTGTCATGGTCTGTTTATCTGGCGGCAAAGATTCTTTTACGCTTTTATATCTACTTAACGAAATACGCAAAAACTCGCAAAATCGTTTTTCCCTACATTCTTATACACTGGATCAGTCACAGCCTGGCTGGAATGATGCGGGCTTACGAGCCTGGCTCGAAGACCAGCGCATTGAATATACAGTAGAAAAGCGTGATACCTATTCAGTCGTTACCGAGAAAATTCCCGTTGGCAATACCTACTGCTCCTTATGCTCACGCTTACGACGCGGCAATATATATCGCTTTGCCGAAGAAAACGGCTTTAATAAGGTTGCATTAGGCCACCACCGCGACGATTTAATTCAAAGCATGCTGATGTCGATGCTCTATAACGGTCAAATACGCTCCATGCCACCGAAGCTACTGACTGATAACAAACGCAATATTGTTATTCGGCCACTGGCTTATTGCAAAGAAAGCGACATTATTGAATACAGCAAAATACGCGAGTATCCGATTATTCCGTGTAATTTGTGTGGCTCACAGGAAAACCTGAAACGTCAGCGTGTTAAACGTTTAATCGATGAGCTAGCCAGTGAAAATGAGAAAGTGCCCAGCAATTTGTTTGGCGCGCTCAGCAATATTCAGCCCAGCCAGCTGATGGACAAAAAACTCTGGGATTTTATGAAACTAGAGGAAAAACTAGAAAAAGATGATACAGGTACTGCGGATTCCGTTAACCAGCCGATGATGGATCAACAACAATCGGCTGGCTAAAACAGGAACGATTTAGGCGTGGTTAACCATTAATAGTACGGTTACAACGATGCAACCTAGTAGCACTAAGCCTGTGACAAAGATTTCCATTGCTTGTGGGTGTTTCTCAGCCATTACTATCCCCTATTGTTCATTTCTATCGATTTAGCCCTTATGCCAGGTAGACAGAGACTAAACCAGCCTTAATGTTGTTAAACGGGCATAATTATAGGCAAAATCAAGAATTTCGCAACGTTGAATAGATAATCAGAGATGTCAATTGACCAACCCAAGCAATTCGTCCACGCACTAAGGCACGCCTCACCCTATATCCACGCCTTTTCCGGCAAGACTTTTGTCGTGACAATCTGTGGCAGCGCCATTGAGAAAGAGCATTTTAGCCACCTGATCCACGATATCGCGCTTTTACATGGGCTTGGCGTGAAATTGGTCTTGGTTCCGGGTAGCCGACCGCAAATAGAACAACGCTTAGCTGAACGCGGAGCGGCCATCCGCTACGCTAATGATAAGCGCATCACCGACGCTGAGGCCATAGAATGCGTGAAAGACGCTGCCAGCAGTGTGCGTATCGATATCGAGGCACAGCTGTCTATGGGCCTGGCCGAATCACCCATGGCTGGCCTATCTATTCGCGCCGTATCTGGCAATTTTGTTAACGCAAAACCCATAGGGGTACGCGACGGTATCGATTATTTATTTACCGGTGAAGTGCGCAGTGTTGATGCCAATGCCATTCGTCAGCAGCTGAATGACAAAGCGATTGTTGTTATTCCAGCCTTAGGTTATTCCTCTAGCGGAGAGGTTTTTAATCTCACCGCGCATGAAGTCGCCGCCGCCTGCGCCAGCGCAATCGGTGCCGACAAACTCATTATGCTTAATGAAGAACGCGGCATATTAGATGGTCGCCGAGCACCCATAGCGCAATTAAACCTCGATGACGCGCAAAAACTTATTGCCGGCAAACGTAAGCTCAGCGATGAATCGCAACATTCACTCGAAATCGCCATCAAGGCTTGTAAACAAGGCGTACCCCGCTGCCATATTATCAGTCATGATATTGATGGAGGCTTGTTATTAGAGCTGTTTACGCGTGACGGGGTAGGCAGCTTAATCAGTGCTGATCGCTACGAAGGTATGCGCCAAGCGCAAGATAATGACATTAGCGGCATTATCAGTTTGATAAAACCGCTAGAAGAAGCCGGTATTTTGGTTAAGCGCTCAAGAGACCAGTTAGAAAACGAGATTGATCATTTCACCATCATCGAACGCGACGGCATGATTATCGCCTGTGCCGCGCTTTACCCCTCAGCAGATTCGCAGATGGCCGAGCTCGCCTGCGTTGCCGTGCATGATGAGTATCAGGACATTGGCTATGGTGAACAATTGCTAAAACAGATTGAAAAAACGGCAAGAGAACTAAAGGTCGAAAAGCTTTTTTTACTCACCACACAGACCGCACATTGGTTTAGAGAGCATGGTTTTCGCGGCGCGAATATGGATAAGCTGCCCAAAAAACGCCGCGCGCTATACAACTACCAACGCAATGCAAAGGTACTCATTAAGAAACTGTAACGCAGGGAATCTATTAAGCGCTGCTAACCTTTTTATCGCCATCTTCCAGATGAGGATGCAAAAGACTTAAAGCTTTTTTATAAACCTTGCGCTTAAACGGCACAACACGTGTCACTGGATACCAATAGTGCACCCAGCGCCAGCTGTCGAATTCAGGCTTTGCGCTACTATCTAAGCGAAAATCTTGATCGCTACCGGTCAGACGCAGCAAATACCAAATTTGACGCTGACCGACACAAACCGGCTCGCTGTCGTGGCGAATGAGTCTTTGTGGCAAGCGATAGCGTAACCAGTCTTTGGTGTAAGCCAAGACTTCGACATGTTCGGGCTGCAAACCAATTTCTTCATCAAGCTCGCGATACATTGCTTGCTCGTGTGTCTCGTTTCGACGCATCCCACCCTGAGGAAATTGCCAAGCATCCTGACCTATGCGCCTTCCCCAGAACAGTTTTCCTTTATCGTTTGCTAATATAATCCCGACGTTATAGCGGAAACCGTCCTTATCAATCATTATGAAATGAAACCTCGTATTGCGTGATAGAATGGCACAGACGTGAGGGATCAGCAAATATTCCCTATAAAACGCGAGTGTTTTTTGGCCGCAACAGCCCGCCACTACTTATCAATCATCTTGGTTTTTCATGGCTTTAGCATTATTTGACCTAGACAACACGCTGCTTGGCGGCGATAGCGACCACCTTTGGGGAGAATTTCTTATCGAGCTCGGCGTCGTCGACCGCGAGACGCACAATACAGCTAATGATCGCTTTTACGAGGATTACAAAAACGGCACGCTTGATATCGATGCGTTTTTAGCATTCCAGCTCGCGCCCTTGGCACAACACTCCAGGTCTGAACTAGACCAATGGCACCGTCAATACATGGAGAGCAAGATAGAAAGTATCATGCTCGACAAAGCCAAAGCACTTATTCAGCATCACCGCGACGCTGAGGACACACTGTTAATCATTACCGCCACCAATCGCTTTGTTACCGAACCAATTGCTAACGCCTTTGGCATCGAAACACTTATTGCAACGGATCCAGAAGAGATCAATGGTGAATTTACTGGGCGCTATGCGGGTACACCTTGTTTTCGTGAAGGAAAAGTCACACGACTCAATCAATGGCTAGCTGATAACCATCACGACCTCACAGGCAGCCATTTTTATTCTGACTCGCATAATGACCTACCATTATTACAAATGGTCGATCACCCTGTCGCCGTTGATGCCGATGAGAAACTGTTAAGCCATGCTAAGCAGCATGGCTGGCGCAGCATTTCCTTGAGAGACTAAATAAACAAGTCTTTGTTTGTCGCCCTATTTCTAGCTTCGATCTTGTTAACCAAGCTTTTTCTTACTAGATCTTGCAAACACTGGTCTAAGGTCTGCATACCCATAGACTGACCGGTTTGAATTGCTGAGTACATCTGTGGCACTTTGTTTTCACGAATCAAGTTACGAATAGCAGGCGTACCTAACATGATTTCGTGTGCCGCAATACGACCACCGCCTGTACGCTTAAGCAATGTCTGCGAAATAACTGCGCGCAATGATTCTGACAACATCGAACGTACCATTTCTTTCTCCGCTGCGGGGAACACGTCAATAATACGGTCAATAGTTTTTGCAGCAGAGCTGGTATGCAGTGTGCCAAACACCAAATGCCCTGTTTCCGCTGCCGTTAAGGCAAGACGAATAGTTTCCTGGTCACGCATTTCACCAACCAAAATAATATCGGGGTCTTCACGCAAGGCTGAGCGCAACGCTTCGTTAAAGCCATGGGTATCACGATGCACCTCCCGCTGATTGATCAAACATTTCTTACTCTGATGAACAAATTCAATGGGATCTTCAATCGTCAAAATATGACCAAATTCTTCATCGTTAAGATAATCCATCATCGCCGCTAGCGTGGTTGACTTACCCGAGCCTGTTGGGCCTGTAACCAAAATCAAACCACGTGGGTTCTTCGCAATATCTTTAAAAATCGCCGGGCACCCCAGCTCTTCAAGCGTCAAAATATTTGACGGAATGGTACGAAAAACACCACCCATACCGCGCGCCTGGTTAAAAGCATTGACACGAAAACGCGCTAAACCAGGAATCTCAAAGGAAAAGTCAGTTTCAAAAAACTCTTCGAAATCTTTACGCTGTCTATCGTTCATGATGTCATACATCATGGACTGCACAGTTTTATGGTCGAGCTCAGGAACATTGATACGTCTTACATCGCCATCGACACGAATCATTGGCGGTAAACCAGCAGAAATATGCAAATCTGAAGCAGAATTTTTTACACTAAAGGCAAGCAGTTCGGCGATATCCACTGAGCACTCCTACATTCGTTAAACTAGTTAATTCGGATTATTTAGCGGCACAATAAAGTTCGGCTTGATTTTGCGTCCCTTTGACACTAAGAGCAAGCCTAGCAAACAAAAATATGACCCAAGACACAGATCAATACCAAGGCCTACTACCTCTACGCTATAGCGAAATCAGCAATAGCATAAACTTGGCATGCACCCGTTACCATCGAGAACGTGAAGACGTTAATTTACTGGCTGTTAGCAAAGGACACTCAGCGGATTCAATCAAGCAATTATATGCTCTAGGTCAGCGCCAATTTGGCGAAAGCTATCTTAATGAGTCACAAGACAAACAACAGCAGCTAAGCTCATTGGATATTTGTTGGCATTTCATTGGCCGTATTCAATCAAATAAAACCGCCAACATCGCAAGAGACTTCGCTTGGGTACACAGTGTTGACCGACTAAAAATTGCTAAACGCCTTAACGACCAAAGGCCAAGCGAAAAACCGGCCTTAAATATTTTCTTACAAGTAAACATTGATGAAGAAACAAGCAAAGCTGGCATTAAGCGAGAAGAGCTTTTTGAATTAGCGCATGCGATCATCGAGCTTCCAAAGATAAAATTGCGCGGCCTAATGGCTTTACCGCAACGTCATGAAGACTTTGATCGACAACGACAAAGCTTTGCCCGCTTGCGCGAACTGCAAGAACAGACAAGAGACAATCTCACCATAGATAAAACCGATACTCTCTGTCTGGACTGCCTGTCCATGGGCATGTCTAATGACTTTGAAGCCGCCATTGCTGAGCAGTCTACACATCTGCGTATTGGTAGCGCACTATTTGGGCCTCGCAGCACCTAATGACTGTAGATAAGGCTTATCTACGTTGGAAAATGAACCAACTTATCGGTATGCTCTCTCGCAGCAAACAACGCATGAAACCCTTGCCAAATGGATACTTCATTAAAAATTAGTTTTATCGGTGCCGGAAACATGGCACGTAGCCTAATCGGCGGGCTGCTTAATGACCACTACCCCGCTGAAAACATCGTGGCCTCCGATCACGACGCGCAGCAGCGCAGTCAGGTTAGCGCTAACCTGGGTATTGCCACGTACGCCGATAACAGTGAAGCGATAGAGGGGGCCGATATCATAGTGCTAGCCGTTAAGCCTCAGGTCATGGCTGAACTGTGTCGCGAGATAAAACCACTTATCACTGACCGCAAACCATTAATTGTCTCCATTGCGGCAGGCATACGCTCTGATGTGTTGAGCGAATGGCTAGGGGAATCACATGCCGTTGTCAGAACCATGCCTAACACCCCGTCACTTGTCGGCGCGGGCGCTACGGCCTTATATGCCACCGACAAAGTGTCCGAGCAACAACGTCAACAAGCCGAGTCCATTTTACGCGCCGTAGGAATAGCTTTATGGGTCGAAGATGAAACCAAAATGGACGCCATTACTGCTATCTCTGGTTGTGGTCCTGCATACTTCTTTTTAGTCATGGAAGTCATGCAACAGGTTGGCGAAAAACTAGGGCTAGACGCCGATACCGCGCGCCTACTGACGCTACAAACGGGTTTCGGCGCAACCAAGATGGCTCTGGAAAGTGAGCTGGATTGTGCCGAGCTACGCCGTCGTGTGACATCACCCGGTGGAGTCACGGAACGAGCAATAGATAAACTTCTGGCCGGAAACATCGATAACCTGTTTACAGAAGCGTTGACTACAGCAGAACAGCGCTCTATTGAACTGGCAAATTTATTGGGTAAATCATGAGCAGCAACCCCTTTGAACAATCAGCAATTCTTATCACAAGTACCGTATTTAGTATTTATATCTTAGCTATCATGCTGCGGTTTATTCTGCAGTGGGCGCGGGCTGACTTTTATAACCCACTTTCCCAGTTATTGGTCAAAATCACCAATCCACCCCTTAAGCCACTGCGGCGCATTATTCCAGGCTGGGGCGGGATTGATTTCGCATCAATCATTTTGATGCTTGTGTTAAAGGTTATTGAGTTAACGTTAATCACCTTAATCAAAGGCATTGGCGCTGGCATAGGTATCTTAATTCTGACAGCAGTATCAGAACTTATCGGTCTCGCCATCATACTTTTTATCGGCATGATCATTGTATCGGTCATATTAAGTTGGATTGGTCCAGGCACACAAAACCCAATGGTGGGCTTATTACACCAAGCTACTGAGCCAGTGCTCAACCCTTTTCGCCGCATTATTCCTCCGATCGGTGGCTTAGACTTATCTCCTATCTTTGCGATCGTGACACTGCAAATCGTTAAGATCTTTGCTGACTGGTCGTTAAACACTCTAGCATCGTCATCATTTTAAATAGTCGGTGACCATCGCTACATCAAGGACACAACCTTGATGGCTGCTTCCCTATACACATTGTGAAATTTGTGAAGTAACGCACAAAGCCAAATACCTCCTATGTGTATAGTCAGACACGTAGGAGCAATAGATGATGCTAGAGGAATAGATGTCTAAGCCACATATACACAGCGTGGAAGCACCATAATTATGGCCGCGACTGCACAACATATAGATGATGATCGCCGCGTGAACCATTTTTCACGCCAGATGCACGCCTATGACGAATGGCGTCAAGCGTTATTGTCAGCACTTAGTGATACCCGCACATGGTTAGATCAGCATCAACTTAGCAGCGCTGAGCTCGATCTACGCATCTATGAAAACTGCCAATCATTAGAATCCGACAAACTGACTATCGCCTTTGCTGCGGAATTTTCACGCGGCAAAAGCGAGCTCATCAATGCCATATTCTTTGCTGATTATCAACGACGCTTATTACCCTCTGATGTTGGTCGCACAACCATGTGTCCAACTGAGCTATTTTATGATCAAGAACTCGCTAGCGCTTATATCCAACTATTGCCAATCGAAACACGGCGTGAAGATTTAAGCATAGAAGAATACAGCCATAACCGTGATTACTGGCATATCATCGAGCTCGACACACAATCACCTGAGCAAATGGCTGACGCCCTAAAAGAGCTGGTCAAGGTGAAATCTGTTTCGGTAGACGAGGCGAAAGAACTAGGCCTACCCATCGAAGATGATTGCATCGAAAACGATTG
>CAYUVE010000040.1:0-14682 GCA_964447985.1 uncultured Thiotrichales bacterium | reverse complement strand
GGTCACCACCCCAGGTTAGGATTTGTCCTTCGAGCATGGTTTTTATCCAGACATACTGTGCCTTATCTAATGGATGGCGGTTTTTCAGCATATCCGCATCGAGCGCATCGGCGATGGCCTTACCGGGTTGGTAGTCTTGGGTTTGTTCGCGCAATTGCGGATGCAATAAACTTGGCACATGCTCAGCAGAAGCAAGCCAGGGTTGCAAACAACTCGGTGTAAACCCAATTAATTGATCTAGTGCTTCGTCGTGTAATTCGTTTTCGGCAAGCATTGCACCTTTAAAGAGTTTATTGCTTTCTGCCAGCATGGCTTCCCATTCTTGACGTTCTTCAGGAGCCAGTGTGTCTAAACCGTGTAAGAACATGTCGCGACGAAAAGCCGGGTAGCCTGAGAACAGTTCATCTGAGCCTTCGCCCGTTACCACAACTTTATAGCCTGCTTGATTAACGTGGCGGCTCATGAGAAGTTTGGCGACACCCAGTGTGTTATAAATGGTGCGCTCGGTATGCCACAATGTTTCTTCTAGGTTGTCATAAAGGTGATCGGCATTGAGACGCATCACATCTTGATCGGCGTTGACGGTTTCTGCCATTTCAGTGGCGATGACACTTTCATCATAGTCGGCATCGTCAAAGCCAATGGTAAAGGCTTTTACTGATGATTGTTGCGACGCCGCTGCCATACCTAGGGTTGAACAAGAGTCGATGCCTCCCGAAAGATAACAGGCAACCGGCACATCTGCTTCTAACCGTAATTGGACAGCTTCTAATAATTTTTCACGCACTTGCTCGATATAATATTCTTCACTCTGAGATTCGTCGCGCTGGCCAAGCTCCGGGAAATCCATGTCCCAGTATTTTTTGTCTTCGATAGCAAACACACCATCACTACCACGCTGGATAATCATGACGTGCCCCGGTTTGACTTGATGTATTCCTTCAAATGCGGTGGTACCGGGTACCATGGTTTGCATCAACTGATGATAGACGCCTTGGGCGCTAAATTTGCGTGGTACGTCTGGGTGTGAAAATAACACTTTTAATTCTGAGCCAAACACCAATGTATCGTTATTTTGTGCCCAGTATAGTGGTTTAACACCAAAACGGTCGCGTACCAGCATGAGTCGATCGTGCTTTTTATCATAAAGTGCAAAGGCATATTCGCCGCGACATTGTTTGAGCATTTCATCTAAACCGTATCGCTGATAAAGATGCATGACTAACTCGGAATCACTTTTTGTCTGAAAGCGTGCGCCGCGAGTGGCTAAGTCGGCACGGATTCGTTTGTAATCATAGAGCTCACCATTTTGTGTCAACATTAAATTCTCATCTTGTGAGATAAAGGGTTGACGCGCGCGGTTTTCATCAAGATCGATGATGGATAAACGCGCATGGGCAAAGCCGATACCGTGATCTTGTAGGGTTTTGACACCGAACCCGTCCGGGCCGCGGTGGTGTTGAATGGCCGCCATATTGACCAGCGTTTGTTTATCAACAGGGCGATGAGGTTCAGAATGAATAATGCCGGCAATTCCACACATAGTTTTACTTCGGTTTAAACAAAATTTTTGAGTATGGCGGAGAGTAAGGCCATACGAATAAAAACGGCACCTCGCGCTTGCGCGAAGTACCAGTTATGAGAGGTGTCATCGAGATCGGATGAGAGCTCCTCACCTCGTGCTAGTGGGTGAAGAATAATGGCGCTTTCCTTTAGTGGTGATGCTTTACTCAATTTAAACTGGTTACCTAGTTCCTCATAGCGATCACCCAGCCATGCAATAGAATTTATATATACAACATTCAGGTTTGGTAGCTCTGATTGCATATTTTTGCTGAGTCGAACAGTTAAGCCGTTATCTTCTAGCTTTTCTCGTTGGCCTTCAGAGAATGGGTTTTCTTGATCACTGATCACGACCAGTTCGCTTATTGCATTAGAAAAGCGACTAAGAAAAATCAGTAGGCTACGAACGGTGCGCATGCGATCTGGTGTGCCGATGACACCGATGCGAATTTTATCTTCGTCTTTAATGTGATCGGCACACAGTGCGGGTCGCCATTTGAGTATGGCATAGATGTCTGCCATAGCTTGAGTAGGGTGCTCATCCGTACCATTACCGGCATTGATGATGGGAATACGCATGGCGTCTAGCATTTCGTAGATCGCTTCATTATGGCTGTCGCGTAATACCACGACATCACCATAGTGATTCAACATTTCGGCGATATCGTGTAATGACTCACCTTTGGCAAGACCGGTCGACGCCGGATCGGTAATCGACATGATGTCGCCGCCAAGTCGATGCCAGGCACTTTCAAATGATAACCGAGTCCGTGTGCTAGGCTCATAGAATGCACTGATAAGAATTTTACCGGTTAGCGGCCGGGCAATCATTTGCGGCTGTGTCTCGTAGCGTGCCGCCAGCCTTACCAGTTGCAATAACTGGTCACGACTAAACTGATCGGCATGCACAACCGGGCGTTGCACAAAGTCTAATAGCGGCGTGAGATCTTCATCAATAGACTTAAGGAGATTACGCGGTCGTTCAAATCCTTGAATGTCTAATGGCGGTTCTGCTAGCTGTTCATGCAGAATAGGGCTCTCTTTATCTACCATATCTGCCCCCTATTGCGATCGCGTAGGAATAGAATCAGGAAAACAAACAATGCGGCGCCAGTGATAACTAAGGCAACGGTCACTAGCGCGGAAAATGCGGTAGCTGAAATAATCATGTTGTTTTTGCTTCGTTAAGTTCAAGCCAATCAAACTCTATGGGTTTTAGCCATGTACTAAGAATCACAATCGCCATAGAGACCGCCGTTGACACCAGTGCGGCGACATAAAAACCGATCTCAAAATAAGCAATAAGACCTGCCGCTGTGCCGAGTGCCATGGCCAGTGTTGCGCCTAGCGGGTTAGCATTTTTCCAATACAAGCCAGCAATAATTGGCCAAATCGTGCTGGCAACAAAGGCGCCCATAAAAAACAATAACTCACCTAAGGTGGTTAAGCGAGGCATGCATAATAACCAGGTTATCAGGCCGAGTATGACGATAATCACTCTTAGCGCCTTGCCCAATTCTGGTGCGCTTGCACCAGGTCGTATGTGCCCCTTATAAATATCTTTGGCTATCAGGTCTGAGGTAGCCGCTAATAATGAATCCAGGCTCGATGCCAAGGCAGCAAATACCACGATAAATACAATTATTGCGCCAACAAGGCCTAATAGCTCGGCGGCGACCAAAGGCCCGACCATATCGGCTGCAGGAATGTTTAAGCCCAAGGCAGGCGCGCTTAATGCGATAAAGCCGGCGACAATGGGAATGGGCATCCATAACATACCGGCTATGATGTATGCCTTAAACCCGACTCCCTTAGCAAAAGCAAAGGCACGGCTCCACCAAACGTTGGAATGAAAAATTTCTCCGACACCGAAAAATAAATTATTAAACAGAAACATAATCGCTGCCGGTAACAATAGGTTTAGCAACTCTGGACGTTCTGCTAGTACGTGATGATGAATTTGTTCAAAACCAATTTCTGCAATAGCAAACCACGCCAGTGTGATAATACCAATTAGAATTAATAAGGTTTGAATAAAGTCTGTGCCAATGACTGCCCTTAAGCCGCCGAGCAAGGTATAGGCAACGCAGATAGCGAGGATGATGGTCATACCAATACGGTAATCGATACCGCTTAGGGCATTAATTAACACACCACCCGCCATGCCTAAACTAATCAGCCAACCTAAACCATAAGCAAAAGAAATAACCAAAAATACGCGCCATGTGGTTTTGCCATAGCGCAGACGAATAAAATCACCACTGGTATAGGCATTGGGCATCAGCTGTTTGATGCGCCTTGCCATCGGTGCGAAAAGAAACAAACCAACAGAACCTAAGGCGTAACCCACCATGCCCCAAATACCTAATTGCAGCGCGAGTTGTGGTGCCGCCATTGTGGTATTACTGGTCACCCATGTTGCCATTGCGGTTGCGGAAGCGAGGGCAAGACCGACATTGCGTCCTGCCAACATATGGCTGTCAAGGCCAGAGGCTTTACGACCCAGCCACCAGCCAAGAAAAACCCACAACACACTAAAGGCAGCAATGATTAGCCAGGCCAGCTCAACGGGTAATACCGCCGTTTGATTAGATATCACGTTTCTGTCTCGTGGACGTATTCGTCGAGTTCTTTAAGCGCTTCTTTTGTGTTTAAGACACGCGCATAGCGATCTTTCATGGTGGTGATGGTGGCGTTTTGTAATTCTGGCGTTACGGTGGCAATGGCGTCGCTGATGAGGGTGACATGAAAACCCAGATCGCAAGCATCACGCACGGCGGTTGAAACGCATTCATTGCTATAAACGCCAACAACGAACAAGCCGGTAACCCCTAGGTTTCTTAAGATGTATTCGATATTGGTTGAACTAAAAACACCACTCGCCGTTTTGTTGATAATAATCTCGTCGCTCACTGGCGCAATCGGTTCTAAAAATTCAGCCTCTTTTGAGCCTGGAGGCGCGTGCAAGTTAAGGCGTTTATGGCCTGGACCACGATCTCGGCCGTCTAAGGTCATCGATTGAATGCGCGTATGAATGACCTCTAATTTATTATCACGAAAACCGTTTTGTAATTTTTGCACATTCGGTAACACCAACTCTTCTAAACGGTTGAAATAATATTCTTGGGCTTCGATAGGGACGCCTGAATTTTTGGCATCGGCAAACACACCAAAACCCGGTGCGGCATCGAGATACTGCAAATCCACACAGAGCAGTGCGGTCTGGTGTTGTTGCAAGGATTGAAAGACAGCAGGCGCTTCTGATATCGATTCTCGGTAGGTGCCGGCTAAGGGATCGACATCAAGATATTTTTTATGTTTAATCGTCATGATTCACTTGCCAATTGATAGAGTGTGTTAAGCAGTACATTGGCGCCGTTTTCAATGTCTTGCCAGTCACTCCACTCTGCCGGAGAGTGACTGCGGCCACCTTTGCTAGGAATAAATATCAGCGATGACGGCGCGATACTGGCCATGATTTGTGTGTCATGCGCGGCGCCACTGGCCATACGTAAACTATTAATGCCGAGTGCGTGCGATGTACGCTCGATCATTTGTGTGATACGACTATTACACTTAACCGGCGCAATCTCGCTCAACACATCAAATTCAAACATTAAGCGGCGACGGCGAGCAATGCTGGATAGGGCGCGACGCATGGCATCTGCCAACGCCTGTAATATATTTTCATCCGTATCCCGCACATCAATCGAAAATTGCGCCATATTGGGCACCACGTTCGCTGCGCCTGGTGACAGCTCAACACGACCAATGGTTGCGACACTGCGTGGGCTTCCGTGTTCTTCAAGAATACGGTTTAGCTCGGTTGAAAATTCTGCTAAACCTTGGAAGGCGTCTTGACGCATATCCATCGGAGTAGAACCGGCATGGGCTGCTTCACCACAAAGTTGTACATTCCATTTAAATAGGCCGGCTATGGCATCTACCGCACCGAGATGAATTTTTTGCCGTTCGAGTACGGGACCTTGCTCAATGTGCAACTCGATAAACGCGTGAATCGATTGCGGCGCGCGTGTCGCCGACAGGGCATCCATCGCATTTAGCTGATGCTTCGCCATGGCTTCAACCAAGGTAATGCCTTCTAAGTCATGAGCGGCGTGTAGGCTCTCGGGAGTCAGTCGGCCGCAAATTGAGCTAGACCCAAAAATGCCGCCGAAGCGGCCTTCTTCATCAGAAAAGGCGACGGCCTCAAGTGGACGTTTAACAGGTAACTCAAGTTCCTTTATACGGCGCAAGCACTCTAAACCTGATAGCACGCCCAATACACCGTCTAGATGTCCGCCACCCGGAACAGAATCGATATGCGATCCAGTCATGACACTAGCGATATCATCGGACCATTCTAAACGCGCGTGGATATTGGCCGCGCCGTCCTGGTAAGTGTCTAAACCTGCGTCGGCAATTCGTTGTTTAAGCCAGTCACGTGCTTGCATATCAGCGTCGCTAAATGCAATACGATAGATGCCTTGATCTGTACCGCGACCAATTTGTGAAAGCGCATTAATATCATCACGCAGACGATTTGCATCAATGCCAATCGTTGTCACAGGGATTCCTCTCTACGGGCACCACTAACTAACACCACCATCATGGCGATAAACATGACTGCACCCAAGGTAAAAAAACTCATTGCTCGGGTAAGAGAATGATGTTTCACATCAATCTGAACTTGTTCACTCCAATCACCCTGATCAGTAGCACGAACTCGATAAAAATAGCGGTTGTTGGGTAATCCACTGATAACCGTTGCTTTGTCGGGCCCATGGTAAACGACTTATGGGTCACTAAATGTTTCGTCACTAGCTTGTTGTAATTCGTATTGTCTTGGAGACGTGTCTTGCGCCGACCAGGACAAATGAAAGTATCCGGCAGTTGAGAGTGATTGATCACTGCTCAGAGTAGGCGCAGCAGCACTACCCAGCGAACAAAAAGTAAGCGAAACTAAGGGTAAGTAAGAAAGGTACGACTTCAGTTTTGATGCTATAGAGAATTGGATTATTTCGCCCCTTTTTACTGAATAAGAGCGAAGCCAAGTAAGCCCGCTACATTCAGCTGATCATCAACGCAAGGAACCAATTTCACTATAAAAAGCGAGTAATTCTAGCGCCTGCACCAACACATTTACATTTCAGTCAGAAGGTCATTTTAAAAAATAAGCTAGCGTAATTCAAATAGGGCGTTTCTAAAACGCGCGACCAGAACGAACAAAATGAGTTTAAGAAATACTTAATGAAACGCGTAGCGGTTCTAAGTACAAGAGAGATTATTCGCTGCGCTCGCCCTAGCGGGCCGTCCTTCGGACGTTCTCTCGTTCCTAGTGGAACTCGAGTCGAACTCAAGCGATTGGATGAGTCGGGGATTCGAAATTTTGTCAGAACAGCATTTACAAAAAAGCCCCATTAAAGGGGCTCTTTTGTAAATGGCGCGCCCGGAGAGATTCGAACTCCCGACCGCCTGGTTCGTAGAACGGTAAGCAATTATAACACGTTGTTTTTATTAATCGTTTGGACGGCGAGTTTTATCAATTTTGCCCAACTGAGGGCAACAAAGTGCAATTGATGTCGGCAAAATGTCGGCACGATTTTAGGGCTTTTCGACCGCCAGGCCTGGCGCCTTGCGGTTGTATTAAACCGTAGCTTTTACGCTCATTGATCGGAATTTTATACGTAGTTCAATAGTCATGATGAGTAATAACTGCTGGACTTATGGCTCATAATAATACAATATATGAGTCATAAAAGAAAAGTTTATTACTCATGACCTGGAATTGGCAACAAACCGATTGGCCTAACTTTCAATGGAAAGCAGAAGCGCTGGCGGAATTGGAAGCTCAATTTCTGCGCCAATCTGGTGTTTTATTAGGCGCGGCAAAACACCTTAATGAAGACGATGAACAACAGCTCATCGTCGATATAATCACCAGTGAGGCAATGAAAACTTCAGAGATCGAAGGTGAATACCTCGACCGCGACAGCGTTCAATCCTCTATTAGACGAAACTTTGGGCTAGATACTGATAATCGCCGCGTTAAGCCAGCCGAACGCGGTATTGCCGATATGATGAGTGGCCTATACCGTCATTTTGATCAACCCCTATCTCATGCAACACTTAACAAGTGGCATCGCTTATTAGTCAGTGCGCGCCAAGATTTAAATGACATCGGACGTTACCGAACGCATGAAGAAGCCATGCAAGTCATATCCGGCAGACTCGATAAACCAACCATCCATTTTGAAGCACCACCGTCTAACACGGTAACAAAGGAAATGGACAGATATATAAATTGGTTTGCCGATACCGCACCTAATGGGAAAACACCACTTCCTCCGCTGACACGGGCTGGAATAGCGCATTTATATTTTGTCTGTATCCACCCCTTTGAAGACGGTAATGGTCGCATAGGTCGAGCCATTGCCGAAAAAGCACTCTCTGAAAACGTAGGTGCGCCGACGTTAATCGCTCTGTCTCAAACCATCGAAAGTCAGCGTAAGTCCTATTACGAGGCATTAGAGCGTAATAATAAAGACAATGAAATTACCGACTGGCTCATCTATTTTGCGAAAACCATACTAGATGCGCAAAACACGTCACTTAGCATGATAGATTTCTTAATAGAGAAAACTAAACTCTATGACCGAGTAAGGGGAAAATTAAACACGCGACAAGAAAAAGTTTTGGAGAGAATATTTAGAGAAGGAATCCATGGCTTTAAAGGCGGCTTAAGTGCGGAAAACTATATCAGCATCACCGGCACATCGCGTGCAACCGCAACCCGCGATTTGAATAGCTTGGTTGACTGCCAAGTATTGGTTAAAACGGGTGAGCGTAAGGGTGTGCGGTATTGGCTGAATGTTAAGCAATTCGCTTGAGTTTTTGGAGTAGATGAAAGTTTATCTGCCTAGTCTATGCCTGTCGGCAATCTGTCGGAATATAGGATAGACCTTTGCATATAAATTGCGTTAACGCTTTGCATTAATAAAATTTAAGAGTTAATACAAGTAAAGTGTAAAGCTTTGCAACCGCTGCCTTGTGGTTGAAAGCATAACCGCTTTACTCCGGGTTCAAAAAAACGATGAAACACACAAAGCGTTTGTTCTAGCGTCACTCCGAATCAAAGTTTTAGCTTTGACTGAATCACTAACTCATCATTATCATGAGCTAAACGATACCCCATCGCCTCATAACCTTTACAGCGGCGTTGAAACATTCGCTGTAACATTGGTAATGAATCGTCTAAATAGTCGTAAATCTTCACTTTCTCTTTGTTTTCAGCCATCCGGTGAATACGCCCCGCGTACTGTGCAAGAGAACCTTTCCAAGATATTGGTAGCGCTAGAAATAAGGTATCCAACCTGGGAAGGTCGAAGCCTTCTCCAATATACTTGCCAGTAGCAATCAGTACCTGCGCGGTTTGAGCTTTATCCATGGCTTGAGTTCGTTCTTTAGTCCGCATTGCTCCGCGTAAAACAATGGTCTCATACCCTCGGTTAGATAATTCCTCGTTAAGCAAACCTGCATGTTCTCTGCGTTCCGTTAACACCAATGGGTTGCGGCCAAGTTCAATTTGAGCGGCAATGTCCTGTACGATTAACGCATTCCGTTTATCAGATTCCATCAGCCACCGATAGACGTCTGCGATATGCAGCTTCTCTTCTGAAGCTAATGGTTCAGGCGGTCTGTCTGCTACGAGCCTGACAAGAACGTGTTGTTCAAAATGGGGCTGCTTATCGGTTTTTACCCGGTGACGGACTGGCCCAGCCTGCATAAAGATAATCGGTTGATGGCCATCCTGCCGTTCGGGCGTAGCCGTTAACCCGAGAACAAAGCGTGCCCTGACATCGGACAGAAGGCGGTCATAATTGGGTGCCGATATGTGATGGCATTCGTCAATAATGACTTGGCCATAATCCAGAAGTAGCGGATCAACGCTATTATCCTTTTTATTCAACAGGCTTTGGTAGGTGGCAATATCAATACAGCCTGTCGGTTTGCGTTTACCGCCACCAATGACACCAATGTTTGCACCATCCAGAAAAGCTGACAAGCGTTCCTTCCATTGATCGACCAATTGCCGGGTATGGGTCAGTATCAAGGTGTTAGTTTTACGTTTGGTGATGACACCAATGGCGGTTACTGTTTTTCCAAATGCCGTTGGTGCATGAAGAATGCCCACATCATGAGCGACTAACTTATTGACCGCATGTTTCTGGTTGCCACGAAGCTCTCCCAGGAATTTGATACTTTTCAGGCGCTGTCCTGCTTCCCGTTTATCATTGATCTCAACCACAATATTCTGCTCAGCGAGTAATTGCCGAATATCATCGAGACATCCACGGGGAACAATCAGGTACTTCTGCTCAATGCGAGCCAGACTGATATAGCGAGGAATGCCGTGGGTGCTGAAACGCATCGCTTGTGTTTTAAAGAATACCGGGTTGGCAAAACTGGCTTGGCGCTTCAGACGGGCCAATAATTTTGATGGCAGGGTGCTGACTGGAATAAATACCTGATTAGCCAGTACGATTTTTAATCTGGCAGGGCAATTTTCAATCTTCGTATGATTAATGGGAATCCCCTGTTCCCAGGGTTTTGCCGCCGGTTCCGGCATTTCCCCATCGAACTGATGGAGAAGCCTATATAGTTTGTCGAGTGCAAGCCGATTAAGCCCGCTAAGAAACTGCCATTGATCTGTGTAGGCAACCAAATTTTGATCGACGAAAACGGAGTTCCCGTATTGACGGGCTTGATGCTGTAGGGGGAGCGCGATTAGATTTCCAAAACCACCGCTTGGTACTGAATCCTGGTTTGGGAATAAGCGATCATAGGAATCAAATGATAAGCCTGGATAGCTCTCCATGGCGCGATCCAACAATTTAAATCCCAGGCGACGTGCGTCTCTTGCAGGCACCTTATCTCCAAAGAAAATCCAAATGTGTGCACCATTTCCAGAACGGGAACGCTCTATGGCATAAGGGATACCGTAATCGTCACAAATCTTGGCGAATGATTTTACTGCCTGCTGCCAATCCGATTTATCAAAATCCACCGCTAACAACCGACAAGTATCGTCACGCATAAGCGGGTATAATCCAATCGTCTGGACGCCAGACAAATGATCGAATACAGCCTTAGGTTCTAATGTTTTATAGGCTTTCTTGGTGCATTCACTGCATTTGATTTTTGGTTTATTGCACAAGCCTGGCTGCCATTCATTGTGACAGGCCACTGCATAACCGCTTTTCCCAGCAGTGTTTTCCCATCGGAAGGCGTAGATATCTTCTCTACCTGCAAAGAAATTTTGGAACAGCGAAATTTTGTCTTTTGATGAGAGTGAGAATGATGGAGTAACCAAATTTGAAACCGTAGACTCCAATTGAGACTTTCGGGCAAGTAATCGTGACTTTTCTTCTTCTAGTTTCTGGAGCTGTTGATTAATCAACTCAATTTCTTGATTTGGATTAAATGGGTTGTCAATAGTCACAAATAAACACCGTGCTTTTTGAAAACTATTTATCTTTAGAGATGAAGAATTGGCTAAATTTTTTAGAGAATGATTTAGTGATCTTGCCAGCGTGTTAATTGAGTTGATGAGTCATTAATCTTGCTAAGCTTCGCCAAGATAATACCGATATATCACTCCGATCCTGGTCTTCATTTCCGCCGTATACCAAGTAAGATTTTTGAGCTTTATCACCAGCCAGTGCTCGCCATTTTTTCAGGTTTTTGAAAAAGTCTTTATTGATCGTCTGACCGGCTTTTATTTCAACAGGGATAAGCGTATTGCCATGATCGATAATAAGGTCAATCTCTAAACCGTTATTATCCCGCCAACTATAAAGATTAGAGGGTTCTCCTTGAGCGAATTGGTGTTTTAATAATTCGCCAGCAACAAAGTTTTCGAAAATCGCACCACGCATGGCATGGATACTAAGTTGATCGGCTTGTTTAATCCCGAGTAACCATATTAATAAACCGGTATCGTAAAAATATAGTTTAGGGCTTTTTATCAAACGTTTTGAGAAATTATTAAAATGAGGAGGGACTTGAAAGACGATATAGCTGGCTTCCAATACAGACAACCATTCTTTAACCGTATTGTATGAAATACCGCAATCATTACCTATACTGCTTAAATTAACGGTTTGACTTGCTCTTCCAGCACAGACTCGTAAGAAAGTCCGGAAGCTATTGAGATCTTTGATTTTAATAAGTTGATGAACGTCTCTTTCAATATAGGTTTGAACATAGGAGGAGTACCAGTCATTAGGCTGTATATTGCGATCATAAATAGTTGGGTAAAAGCCCTGATAAAGTAGCTTGTCCAGTGAGTCTGGCATATGTCCGGATAGGGTTAATTCGTCAGCAGAGAATGGCAGGAGACTAATGAGACCAATGCGACCGGCCAAGGTTTGAACCATCTGGGCACGAAAGCCAAATTGTTGTGAGCCGGTTAGTACAAACACCCGCATCTGTTTGGATTCATCAACAACGCCTTGTAAATAGGAAAATAGGTCTGGGCAACGCTGAACTTCATCTAATACTGCGCCGTGTTTAAATTGACCTAAAAATCCACGTGGATCGGATTGCGCAAACTCCAGTTGATCAGGGTCTTCCAATGATCTATAAGGTTTGTCTGGGAAATAATGCCGGGCTAGGGTGGTTTTCCCCGCTTGGCGTGGGCCGGTGATGCCAATAATCGGAAATGACGAGGCCAGCCGTTTTAGGGTCGTTTGGGCAGATCGCGGGATAAAAGTCGTGTTGTTCATGATCTGTTATAGGTTAAAAATAAATATACAAAATATAAATATAACTTATAATTTGTATTATACCAAACATTAATGCTTTCAATCTAACGATGGCGACAAAACGCTATAAACTGGCACATCTTGATAAGAACATAATCCGCGCTGCTGCTCGTAAGGCCTTAATTGCAGCTGATCCGCATTACTACGCCTGGCCAGCTGCAAAGCAGGAACAGTTTCGTGCCAGCATGACCAAGTCGGCACGTAAGAAAATGGACAGTGTTTTATTAAGCAATGTTTTGAATATCTCGTGCACACCTGAAGAAGCGCCCAAGATTTGGAGGGAGCTTCCCATTGCTGATCTTAATCCATTGAACTGGGCTAGTCTTTTGACCGCCGGTATAGGCGAGGATTATCTTTATCTCAATGAGAGCATGGCTAAAGGAAAAACCTTGCTGGATTTTCCAACGCTTTATGATTACGACTATGCAGATTATCTGTTTCAACAAGCAGCCAATAAACGGGATTGCCCTGATTATAAAACTACACCGTATTATGCCTACCGGCATCCGTCTTGGGTAAGGTTATTTATTGATGAGTTATTTTATTATGCAGATTTTCTGTCTTTGGCCACCTATGTGCTTGATCAAATAGAGCCTGTTGCCGATGCACTAATTGATAAGCTCATCCCCCATAAATATGTTGAAGGTAAGAACCACGGTAAGGCCGAAAAAAGCGGTATGCTCTGGGATATGGAAGTTGATGCGAATGGACAAGAAGCCCAATTAAAGGAGTTAAACCACCGTTGGTACACTTATCAAAGCGAACGCTGGCTGGAATTGAGTGAGGAGTATCAAGATACGCCATCAGCGGTTTATATGATAGATGAAGATCGAGATAACGATCCGCATTATTCATTTATCTTTGCCAATGCTGCGACGTTAAAGAAACTTCGTTGGCAGCATTTTTTAGCAGATTGTAGACCGCTGTTATCTGACTTTTCCGCAGTGCAATCACAAATCGACAATGAAACCAAGAAAGTAGAATCTTGGTTATTAGACACCTATCAGGACATTCAGGATAATTTTGATCCGAAAGTTGTTGCGCTGCGAAAAAAATGCAAGATCATCATGACTCCGAACGCGCTAGAAGATATGAGCAAACTTGATCAAGAGTAGTTGTATGTTGTTTCAAGCGCAGGCTATAAATTACTTAATATCGCTGAACTGTCAGCAATCATGCTAAATATCTAAAACGCCAGGTTGGATACCAGGCGTTTTCATACCTCATTTCTAATATTGACAGATTGTACCAAAAATGGTACATTTCTATATGGTTAAACCTACCCGCAAACGAGTGGCTGCTGTCTTTTATTGCACCGATAGTGGCAAAGAACCGGTCAGGGATTGGTTGTTGAAGCTCAGCAAAGAAGATCGGAAAGCGATTGGAGCAGATATTCAAACGGTGGAGTTTGGTTGGCCTGTAGGTATGCCCGTATGCCGTCCTATCAAGGATGGATTATATGAAGTCAGGACTAACTTGGAAGATGGCCGTATTTCACGAGTGTTGTTCTGCTTCCATGATGGAAAGATGGTATTGCTGCACGGGTTTATCAAAAAGTCTCAGCAAACGCTTAAGCCAGATTTAGATTTGGCAAAGAAACGTAAGAAAGAGGTAGACAATGGCTAAACAGAATCAACATGTGGGTTCATCCCTTGATAACTTGCTCAAAGAAACTGGCGAATTGGCTGAAGTCAACGCCGTGGCAATCAAGCGCGTTATTGCCTGGGAGATTACGCAAAAAATGGAAGCTGAGCATCTCTCAAAAACTAAAATGGCTGAATTGATGGATACCAGTCGCTCAGCGTTAGATCGCTTGCTTGATCCAACCAATACATCGGTGACGCTTCATACCCTCGATAATGCCGCTCGTGCTATAGGCAAAACATTGCGTATCGAGCTTTCATAAATTGATATTAAATTTCTAGGCATTTGGTTTCACGCCTGTGTACATTATTTCTGAAAAGTAGCCAACTATTGGAAATTCCACATACCCGGTTTACCGTCTTTTTCTTGAAATTTTTGGAAGAGTTATTTACTCTCCCAAACAGGATGGTAAGTAATTGACCTGAAGGGAGAGAGGCGTTCCTTGGTTGCGACCGATACCAGTACTTAGCCTTATTTGCACTACTGTTTTTCTTATTATTCATTTTTAATTTTGTAGCCAGGGTTTAAACGGTCGCTTACCCGATGGTTACTAAGGGAGATTAGAAATGAATTTCACACGTAATATCTATGAACAGTCATCTCAATGCTTTCGTGACGAATTAAGCAGGTTTGGTATTGACTTGGCCTA
>CAYUVE010000039.1:0-14918 GCA_964447985.1 uncultured Thiotrichales bacterium | reverse complement strand
CGCTATATGTCAGCATTTATAACCTATTTAGTAGCTTGCTACACTTACTCGGCGCTTTTGGTGGTGACGATTAGACCGAGCTAGCTTTTAGTTTGAATAGCCCCGCTATGCGGGGCTTTTTTATGTCTAGCGATAACATGCATCGTAGGCAAACCGTCGCCATAAAACCCCTAACCAAATCACAGTACAACCTAGGAGAATGCCTAAACTCCGATTCAGTGCGGGTAATTCGAAATCAAATACGAATATAAGAACAATCAGACTACCCCAAACCAAAAACAATGCAGACGACACTGAATCAGAAATCAACTCCAGCCATTGACCGATACATACCGGTCTTCGATATACAGGCGGGTTTTTAAGCCAAACGGAAAATTTCCTGAGATAACCACGCATCAACCGAACCAGAACGAATGACACACTACCGAAGAAAAACAGGCCCGTAAAGTCTAAGTGCAAACTCAACCAATCAAACGAAAATAGCAGATTCATAATACTACTCCTTAACCTGAGGAATGAATGAGCATCAAGATTAGCGTATAGCGTCAGTTTTAAAAATGAGGCTAGAATACATAGCATGTACTCTTCAAGGCTTTTTTAGTCAGCCTGATACCAACTCAAACTATCATGTAGTTGCACTACCTCACCGATTATCGTCAACGTCGGTGCATGAATATCTTTACCAGCTATCGTTTTTTCTAAGCTGGCTAAGGTAGCGGTAATCACATCTTGATGCACCGTTGTGCCACGTGAAACCAAAGCGACCGGGGTCGATGCATCCTGACCGTGCTCAATCAATTTATTACACAATACACCGATGTTCGTTAGGCTCATATAGACAACCACGGTTTGCTGGGGCTGAACTAGCTGTTCCCAGTTGAGTTGCAACTCACCTTCTTTTAAATGACCAGTCACGAACATCACTGATTGCGCATAATCCCTATGCGTTAAAGGAATACCCGCATAACAGGCACAACCTGATGCTGCCGTCACACCTGGCACAATTTGAAAAGGAATACCCTGTTCGGCGAGTGTCGCCACTTCCTCACCACCACGACCGAATATAAATGGGTCACCGCCTTTTAGGCGTAATACGCGCTTCCCTTCAAGTGCAAGCCGCGCCAAGGTCTCATTAATTTCTTCTTGACGCACGGCGTGATAAGCGCGGCGCTTACCCACATAGACTCGCTCAGCTTCTCGTCTAACGAGATCAAGAATCTCTGGGGCCACCAAGCGATCATAAAGCACAACGTCAGCTTGCTGCATCAAGCGCAAGGCACGAAAGGTCAATAAATCTGGGTCACCCGGCCCTGCACCGACCAGATAAACTTCGCCTGTTGCTTTATCAGCCATCTCTACAAGACTTTTCTCGACCAATTGCTTAGCATCTTCGTCACGCCCGCTGAAAACCAATTCACTAACTGGCCCTTGCAACACATTCTCCCAAAAACTACGGCGCGCCTGCGGCTGAGAAAACCGTTGCTTGATAGTTTGACGAAAACCACCCACCAAATCAGCTAAGCGACCATAACGCTTAGGAATCAAGGTTTCCAATTTGGAACGCAACACACGCGACAACACCGGAGAACGCGTACCGCTGGAAACCGCAATCACGACCGGATCACGATCAACAATACTTGGCAAAATCACGCTGCAATGCTCGGGCGCATCGACCACATTGACCCATACACCCAACTCATCAGCCTGATCGGCAATACGAAGATTTAATGACACATCATCTGTCGCGGCAATCACCAATTGATGCGTTTCTTGCAGATCATCTGCTTCATACTTGCGCTCAATATGAACAAACTTTTTGTCATCGAGCAAGGCCTGCAGATTGTGAGATAGCTGCGGAGAAACAATGGTGATATCAGCACCAGCGCGCAATAAGGCCGCTGTTTTCCTTGCCGCGACAGCACCGCCACCCACAACCAAACAAGGTTTAGCTTTTATTTTTGTAAAGAGAGGAAAGTATTCCATCAATGATAAAACTGCTTAGTACTTATACTCACTTAGCAGCGTGAATAGTGGTTTGACCACGCATATACGGTTGTAATACTTCTGGTATAGCGATACTGCCATCCGCGTTTTGATGATTCTCCATAATCGCCAATAAAGTTCGCCCTACAGCCAAACCAGAACCATTGAGAGTATGCACGAGCTCAGGCTTACCCGTGTCTGGGTTACGCCACCGTGCTTTTAAACGCCTCGCCTGGAAAGATTCAAAATTACTGCATGAAGAAATCTCGCGATAGGTATTTTGAGCTGGCAACCAAACCTCTAAGTCATAGGTTTTTGCCGCAGAGAATCCCGTATCACCACCACAAAGCGTCATCACACGATAAGGCAACTCTAAACTTTGCAATAGTGCTTCAGCATGTCCGACTAATTCTTCTAAGGTTTGGTATGAATCTTCGGGTTTCACTATATGCACCATTTCTACTTTTTCGAATTGATGCTGACGAATTAAGCCACGTGTATCCTTACCGTACGAGCCAGCTTCACTGCGAAAACATGGTGTATGCGCCGTATAACGCAACGGCAACTTATCTTCTTCTATAATTTGATCGCGAACCAAATTGGTTACGGGTACCTCTGCAGTAGGAATCAAATAATAATTAGACTCTGAATCAATTTTGAAAGAATCTTCTTCAAATTTAGGCAACTGACCCGTACCGGTTAAACTTTCGGCATTAACCAAATACGGTACATAGACTTCTGTATAGCCATTCTTTTCAACATGCGTATCTAACATATATTGAGTTAAAGCACGCTGAAGCCGCGCCAGATCACTATTCAAGGTACTAAAACGACTGCCTGCTATGACAGCAGCACGCTCAAAATCCAACTGTCCTAAACTTTCACCGATATCAACATGATCTTTGGGTTCAAAATCGAAAGCTCTTGGCTCACCAACACGGCGCACTTCGACATTATCGTCTTCGCTTAAACCTTCAGGCACGCTTTCATGCGGAAGATTAGGTATACCTAATAAGATCTGATCAAGCTCGGATTGAATTTCATCAAGTCGTGTCGATATGGCTTTAAGCTTTTCACCCAAACCAGCGACTTCATCTTTTAGTGGCTGGATATCTTCGCCAGCCGCCTTAGCTTGACCAATCGCCTTGGAACGTTGATTACGTTCAGCTTGTAGGGCTTGCGTTTCTACTTGAGCTTGTTTTCTTTCTTCTTCGAGTTTGCGAATCGTTTCGACATCTAAGTCATAACCACGCTTACTTAAGCCTTTGGCTACACTATCAATATCTTCACGTAATAAACGAACATCTAACATACATACTTTCCAAATTAAACGCTGCTCATACTGGTTCGAACAATAACTGTTCCCAACCAAGCAGCAGCAATACACACAACAACACTTAACACACTGTTTAATGCGGCTTTAACCATTTCACCTGCTTGCAGCAAATGCAAAGTCTCTAAGGAGAATGTCGCAAACGTTGTAAACGAACCGAGCAGACCAATAAGCAAAAATGCTCTAATGGCTCCATCCAAGGCCGCCTTTTCACTTAGGATGATATAGATCGCCCCAGCCAATAATGAGCCAACGACATTAATAATTAAGGTTCCATAAGGAAAACCTGCGCCCCAAACCTGGAGCGCCCAGCCACTGACAAGGTAACGTAGTACCGCGCCAATTGCGCCGCCAACTGCTATCGCCACGATTAACATCGGCGTATTGTAGCGTTTATTGCGACGCTTTTTTATCTAATGTACGTAGGTAAGCCAAGCGTTCAGCGATTTTAATCTCAAGACCACGATTAACTGGCTGGTAATATTTGGGCTTTACACGCATTTCGTCCGGAAAATAATTTTCCCCTGCAGCATAAGCATCAGGCTCATCGTGTGCATAACGATACGCATGACCGTAACCCATGTCTTTCATCATTTTCGTCGGTGCATTACGTAAATGATTCGGTACAGTAAAAGAAGGTTGTGATTTCACATCACGATTAGCTTGATTGAACGCTTTATAAACAGCATTACTTTTCGGCGCAGAAGACAAGTAAAGCACCGCTTGCGCTATGGCCAATTCCCCTTCGGGACTACCTAAGCGTTCTTGGGTCTCCCAGGCATTCAAAGCTAAACTTAGGGCCCTAGGGTCGGCATTACCAATATCTTCGCTGGCCATCCGCACCACTCGTCGAGCGATATAGAGCGGATCACAACCGCCATCAAGCATGCGTACAAACCAGTACAAAGCCGCATCTGGGTCTGAACCCCGCACAGATTTATGCAAGGCGGAAATTTGCTCATAAAAATCATCACCGGATTTGTCGAAGCGCCGCAGCTCGGCACTTGCCACTTCTTCAAAAACCGCGGCATCAATTTTCCAAGGCGGCGAATGATTCATCGCGCAACGCGCGGCAATTTCAACGATATTCAAAGTTCGTCTTGCATCGCCGTCAGCAGCTTGTGCGATCTTTTGGCTAATTGCTTCGTCTATCGACACTTGCTCGGCGAAGCCACGTTCATCATCGGCTAAGGCACGCTCGATAAGTTGAGTTAAATCACCTTCTTCTAGTGACTTAAAAACATAAACCTGAGCCCTAGAAAGCAGCGCATTATTGAGTGAGAAAGACGGATTTTCTGTCGTCGCACCAATTAATAAAAAAGTGCCGTCTTCGACAAAGGGCAATAAAGCATCTTGTTGAGATTTATTGAAACGATGCACTTCGTCGATAAATAATATCGTTGAACGATCATATTGTTGTTTTGCTAACTGCGCCCGGCTAACCGCTTCACGTACATCTTTGACCCCAGCCATGACGGCAGACAAAGCGATGAACTCAGCATCGATACGAGACGCCATTAAACGAGCACAGGTGGTTTTACCCGTACCGGGTGGGCCCCAAAACACCATGGAATGCAGACGACCACTCTCAACCAGTTGTCGTAAAGGTCGGCCTTCGGCAAATAAATGTTGCTGACCAACAAATTCATCGAGATTTTGTGGCCGCATGCGATCAGCTAAGGGCTGATCGAAATCAAATTCATTCTCGGCGGTTGTTTTAATTAAGGGCTCAACCACGTGTTAAAACTGTTCGGTATCGCTAATGACTTCAACACCCTCGGGAACATTGAATTCAAAATCTGCCGTCATCAAGGCAACATTAGATTCAATATCGGTAAACTCTAATTGCGTGTGATGACCAAAGTCATCAGAAAAACGTACGACTTTTAAGCCCGCGTCATCGAAGCCGATTTGAATCGATTCATAACCGCTTTCTTCGTCCCGAGGTTCCATGTACAACCAATCGTATTCGCTATCTGTGATATCCGATTCACTTATCTCAAAACGTTCAAATACGCTTGCATCACCCGAGAGCAATAAGGCAGGTGTTTGCCCCACTCCTGCTTCAAATGGCTTAACAATCACTTGATCCAAATCCGGCTCATAGATCCACAAACGATCACCATTGGTAATGATTTGCTGCTCGAAAGGCAGACTATAGTCCCAACGGAAACGACCTGGGCGCAACAAAGCCATCGTCCCTTCTGACTGATCAACGAGTGTTCCATTATTATCAATCACGGTCTGGACAAACGATGCACGCATACTATCTAGGTCAGAAATAAAACTATCAAGCTTATCTCTGACGCCATCAGCAATGGCAATATTTGCAGTAAGTAAAAACACAAACAATATACATAGAGACTTAAGCATAGTTTTTAACCTATTTTGGTGGCGGCGGGGCAAGCACTTCGCGCGAGCCATTCGATTGCACAGGTCCAACTACTCCAGCTTGCTCCATTGTCTCGACCAAGCGAGCTGCGCGGTTATAACCTACTTTCAATCGACGCTGTAAACCTGATATCGATGCACGCCGTGTTTCCGTGACAATGGCTACTGCCTCGTCATACAAAGGATCCATTTCGACATCATCCAATTGGCTGCCAAGATTAATACCTGTGCCACCGCCGATTAAAGCTTCGACATAATTAGGTTGACCACTTTTCTTGACCTGCTTTACCACCTTGTGTACTTCATGGTCTGCAACAAAAGCACCGTGTACACGAATCGGTATGGCCGTACCAGGAGGCAGATACAACATATCACCTTGGCCTAACAATTGTTCTGCGCCCACTTGATCAAGAATAGTGCGCGAATCCACTTTGGATGACACTTGGTAAGCAATACGGCAAGGAATATTGGCTTTAATCAACCCAGTAATCACATCTACCGAAGGACGCTGCGTCGCAACAATCAAATGAATGCCGGCGGCACGAGCTTTTTGAGCTAAGCGCGCAATCAGTTCTTCAACTTTTTTACCGACCACCATAATCATGTCGGCGAACTCATCGATAATAACAACGATATGCGGCAAGTGATAAAGCACAGGTGGCTCTTCACCTTCGGCGACTTCACCAGCCATGGGGTCTAGAATCGGCTCACCAGCTTCCTCGGCATCCTGAATTTTACGGTTATAACCAGCGATATTACGCACACCTAAGGCCGCCATACGTGCATAGCGCATTTCCATTTCAGCGACACACCAACGTAAGGAGTTGGCCGCCTCTTTCATATCGGTAACAACCGGTGACAATAGATGCGGAATATCGTCATAGACAGATAATTCCAGCATCTTAGGGTCGATCATTATCATACGTACGTCTGCGGGTGTGGCGTTGTATAACAGACTAAGCACCATTGCATTAACGCCGACTGACTTTCCGGCACCCGTTGTCCCAGCGACCAACAAATGTGGCATACGCGCCAAATCGGCAATCACCGGCTGACCACCAATATCCTTACCTAGCGCCAAAGCTAATGGCGATTTCGACTCGTCATACTGTTTTGAATGCAATATCTCGCTGAGACGAACAATTTCTCGCTTCTCGTTGGGTATTTCTAGCCCAACAACGGATTTTCCTGGAATAACTTCGACCACACGAACACTTGTGGCAGACAAGGAGCGGGCCAGATCTTTGGAAAGATTGACGATCTTGCTGACCTTAACACCCGGTGCTGGCTGCATCTCGTAACGTGTCACTACCGGCCCCGGCTGTACTGATACCACTTCGACATCGATGCCAAAATCACGTAACTTAAGTTCAACCTGGCGCGACATGGCAGTAAGCGATTCGTGCGAGATGGATTGCCGTGATTTTTCTGCTGGGTCGAGCAATGATAATGGCGGCAAGTCTGAATCGGCTACCGGCTCGAACAAAGGCACTTGACGTTCTTTTTCTGGTCGTGCGCTGGGTTCCGGCATTTCGATTACCGGTTCGATGCGCACCGGCTCGCGTTTTTGCTTACGCGTGGTTTCTTCTCGAATAACTTCTTCACGCTGGCGACGCGCAACAAATTGTTGCCAACGTTCTAAGCCGCGCTGCGCGTAATCCTTCGCCACAGCGTAGCCGCGTAAGGACCAGTGACCAGTAAAATCGATCAGCCCAAGCCAAGAAAGTCGAGTAAATAAAGTTACCCCAGCTAAGAACAAGGCCAATGAAAACAAGGTCGAACCCGTGATATCGAACAAACCAATGAGCTTTGATGACACCGCATCACCGAGAATACCGCCGGCATCATGTGGTAGCTGCCCGTCTAACATCCCGAAACGCATCGATGCCAGCCCTGCGCCAGCGGTCAAGGCCAACACAAAACCACCAGCGCGCAACCACAGTTCATTAATATCAAACGACGCCACTTGGTCTTTGCTACCGGAATAAATCAACCAGCCGCTGTAAGCCACCATGATGGGTAGCAAATAAGCGAGATAACCAAAGAGGTAAAGAAATACGTCGGCAAACCAGGCACCGGCGACACCACCGCGATTTGTGATCTCACCGCTGCCACCGCTTTGCGACCAACCAGGATCGGCGGGATCAAAACTCAACAGGGCAATGAAGAGGTATACGGCTATTGCCAGCAGAATAAATAAGGCGCCCTCTCGCACACCGCGGCCGATATGCGTCGTCACCAGCGTCGAGCGATCTTTTTTTGGTGTTGCTTGAGGCAAGTTGTTGTGTAACCCGGCTAATCCATTGACTAATTAGCCATTATATAGCGAAGCTTAGCTTCTATGTTGCTTCGCGATATATCTTCTTTTGTTCGAGCTTACGCGATCAAGCCTACCAGCGCTGGATGCACAATTTCTCCACGGTCGATATTAACTCCACTACGCAAATCTTTATGCTCTTGCCAGTCAGGCTGACACAGCCGTAATAAGGGTTCGACTAGCACGGCGGACAAAGCCTGTGTCGCCGTTCTCGGCACAGCACCGGGCATATTGGTCACGGCAAAATGAATCACATCATCAACCAAATAAGTCGGCGCATCGTAGCTGGTTGGCCTTGAGGTTTCGATACATCCACCTTGGTCTATAGCGATATCAACAATCACGCTACCTGCTGACATTTGACTGACCGTATCCGCATCTACCACATGCGGCGCACGCTGTCCGGTTATTAGCACAGCACCAACTACCAGATCTGCGCCAATCACAGCTTCTTTGACAGCGTCAGGGTATGCATACTCGGCGGTAACATTGGCACCAATTTGACGAGCACGCTCCAAGGGTTCGCGTTGGCGGTCAAATACCGTCACTTCTGCGCCCAATGCAGCAGCTACCGTGGCGGCATTAAACCCGGCCACCCCAGCACCGACGATAACAATACGACCGCGCTCAGCGCCGGCCACACCACCCAGCAAAACGCCCTTACCTCCCTGCGAATAGTGCAAAAGGTGAGTACCGGCTTGAATGGCAATACGCCCAGCAATATCACTCATTGGCGCCAATAATGGCAGCCTGCCACTAGCATCAACAATGGTTTCAAAACCCACCGCGGTCACGCTCTGATGAGCCAAGGCAGACGTTAGCTCTGGATTAGCCGCCAAATGTAAATAACTGAACAAAATATGCTGATTATTAAGGTATTGGACCTCTTCCATAACCGGGTCCTTAACCTTCACAATCAGCTTAGCACTAGCGTAGACACTGACCGCATTTTCTACGATATTTGCACCGGCCGCCTCATACATCGCATCGTCATAGCCGCTAAGCAAACCCGCTTTGGTCTCGACAAAGACGCGATGCCCAGCCTTAACCAAATCGGCCACTGCAGCAGGCACCAGCGCAATCCGACCTTCCCGTACTTTGACTTCTTTCGGTACACCAATATCCATCGTAGGCCTCTCGAAGTTTCCGTAACTTATATTCTATATCGGCCACAAGTCTCGATCGTTGCGGCCGAAACATGATGTATGAGACAGCTTAACTGAATCGCTTGGACATCACGATAGTTTCCGATATGGAAGAAATGGAAATTAATTATCGCTTACGTTGCGAAAATGGCGATGAGCATGAGTTCGCCATAAAACTCGACGCAAAAAGCCTCAAGCTGATTGAACCTGCTCCTAAAACATTACCCGAGTGGACTCAGCTAAACGTCCACCAATGCCTTGACTGCCCATTAAAAGACAGCGATTCACCTCACTGCCCCGCAGCGATCAGCCTAGTGGACTTGGCGGAAAAATTTGGTTACCTACAGTCCCATGTGAAAGTCCATACAGAAATAGACATCAACGAAAAAACCATCAGTGCCGACACCACTGCGCAACGTGCACTCAGCTCAATGGTTGGCCTGTTAATGGCAACCAGTGGCTGCCCTAATACCGAATTTCTGCGGCCACTAACGCGTTTTCATATCCCGCTGGCAGACGAAGAAGAAACCATATATCGCTCGGTATCGATGTATTTATTGGCTCAGTATTTCCGTCTTAGCGAAGAGCAAACCCCCGACCTCGCTCTATCAGGCCTTACCCACTCTTATAGAATATTGCATCGCGTCAACCAATCTATGGCCGATAGGCTACGTACGACTAATCATGAAGACGCCGGAGTCAATGCGGTCATATTGCTCGATTTATTCGCTAAAGCCATGCCTTGCAGCATAGAAAAATCCCTGGACGAATTGCGTTATTTATTTCAGCCCTATTTGAAATAATCTAACTTCGCCACAACGAATGTAATATAGTTAAGCGGTGTCACCATCCGTCTTAATTATTGTTACCAGTTGCGAACAAATGCGCTCAGGCCGAAGCACCGGCCTTTGGTTTGATGAATTTGCCATTCCTTATTCAGTCTTCAAATCACATGGCTTGAACATGACTATTGCCAGCCCTAAGGGAGGCATAGCGCCCATCGACCCACAAAGCCTCGCCGAAAGCCAGGCTGACAACCCCGCAGCGAAAGCCGCACTTGCTAACACCCTAGCACTCGATGAAGTCGTTGATAACATGTTCGATGCGCTGTACATCCCTGGTGGCAATGGCACCATGTATGACCTGGCAAAAAATGCCTTGCTAGAAAAAATTCTTCAACAACATATCGATTCAGATTGCTTAATTGCCAGTGTCTGTCATGGTGCTGTTTGCTTCACTTCATTGCGGCAAAATGGCATCCCATACGTCAGCAATCGTGCAATGACCTGTTTTAGCAATGCTGAAGAACATCAAACTGGCGCGGCGGAAGAATATGACTTTCTCGTCGAAGACAAATGTCGCGAGCTGGGTGCTAAAATCAGCATCGCTGACCCTTGGCAAGAACATACTGTTCAAGACGGCAAGCTGATTACTGGCCAAAATCCACAATCCTGCGAACGTCTAGCGAAAGTGCTTGTCGATAAGCTATCCTAACCCCAAAAAATACATATAGGCTCAATAATGAAAACGTTTTTTCCACTATTACTCTTATTTTTACTCATCCCAACGCTAAGCAGCGCAGAAGAAACTGAGAATAAATACCAGACCAAAAGAATTGTTATCGAACCCGAGCAAGAGCTCAGCTACGCTTTAGGGGTCAAAATCGCCGAACAATGGCGAGAAGAAGGCCTAGTCGTCGACCCAAAAATCGTCGCCATTGCTATCGAAGATGTGCAAAACTACAGCCCACGCCGGCTTAGCGGCGAAGCTGGCAATATCGCTATCGGCATCGCCAAAGCCAAAGTACGCGATGCTAAAAATGCCGTTTGGAAAGCAAAACGCAAAGAAGCCAATGCCTTCATGGAAGCCAATAAAGAACAAGAAGGCGTTGTCGTTCTAGACAGTGGCTTACAATACGTGCTTCACAACGAGGGTGACGGTAAAGCACCTAAAGAAGACAGCATAATTAGTGTTAGCTACACAGGCGTTTCTGCCACTAAGGGCTCAATATTTGGCCGTGTCAAAGCACCCAAAGAAGGCTCAGAGTTCAATATGGCTAAAGTCATCAAGGGTTGGCAAGAAGGACTGCCTTTAATTAAGGAAGGCGGAAAAATTACCTTGTATGTACCGGCTTATTTAGCCTACGGTAGAGAAGGCATCAAACATCGACATTCTTATATTATCGAGCCTAATGATGCGCTCATATTTGATATCGAACTGGTGAAAATTATCGAGTAATTCAAAACCGCTAAACACATCGCTAGCCGCAATGAACACTGCAGTTTTTTGTGGCTAGCCTTTGTTTGCGCGCCCCTCGGGTTCTTGTTGTGCTTTTTCTTCTTCCTCAAGACGCTTAGTCGCACGCTTATCACTGATCGCAATAAAAATCACAAACGCAATCAACAAGCCAAAAAAGACAATCTGTCCAATAATGAACAGATGACTGACATCATCACCGAGTTTACCCATAGCTGCAGAATACTCTCTTACATCTTAATACGCCAGACTCAACTTGGCCCATTATGTTTATCCAAGGATTTATGTAAACGCGCCAGCGTATCCTGTGTCGCTTTCAACTCCTTAATCAACTCCTCGCGCGATACTGGCGCCAGCATTTTTTGTAAACGCTCATTTTTGGCTTCATCAAGATTATTTAAGACCACCGCAATAAACAAATTAATCACCACGAACGTACAAATAATCACAAAGCTAACAAAGTAAATCCAGGCATAGCCATTAAGCTCCATAGCGGTGTACATCACGTCAGTCCAGTCTTCCAAGGTCAACACCCGGAACAAAGTTAGCAAAGAAATGGGCAGGTCTCGCCAATGGGTCGGATCATGCTCGTGGAAAAAGTGATACCCCGCCACGGCATACATATAAAAAATCACCGCGATCAACAGCATGATATTACCCATGCTGGGGATCGACTTAATCAGGGTAGCAACAATCAGCCTTAATTCGGGAATAACCGTAATCAAACGGAAGACACGTAATAAGCGCGCCAGGCGAGCTATCATGGCGAACTGACCTGTTGCAGGCACAAGTGATAATACAATCACGGTAAAATCAAATAGATTCCAACCATTGCCAAAATAACGCTGAAACTTTGGTGCCACCGCGACAATCTTGATCAGCGCCTCAATAATAAAGATGCCAAGAATGATTTGATTCCCTAGATGAAGCAGATCGCCGTATTCTTCAAGAATGCCCGGAGAAGTTTCCAGACCAAGAATCACCGCATTGATCAAAATCAAAGCGACAATAAAATATTCAAAGCCACGCGATTCTGCGACGCGCTGCGCCCACAATTTCATGATAGTTTCCGTCTTATGAAAAGCTTGAAAGCGCGAACTTTACCATAGGCCAGACATCGCCTACAGCCGACCTCGTTGGCGCCGACTATCAAGGCTCCAGCGATTATCCAAGTCGCGCAACACAAACAGCACAATAAACGCAGCAAGAATAGGCAAGGCAGCGATAAATAAATGATTATCGCCAAACGGAGCCAACCATAGCTTATGCGTCACGATCACCGAGCTCAAATGCAACAGCAAACCTAGACCATAGCTCAGCGTTTTGAACAAACACGCGATAATCGCCAAGGCCAGCGCAATTTCCAATACCCCCGCAATCATCGCAACGGTCGAATTGATGGGCAGACCGTAAAAACCACGAAAGGTAATCACCGTCGAAAACGGCTCAACCAATTTATCAATCCCCCATAACAGCAGAAAACCGCCAAGACTCAGGCGCAATAGGAATAGAGCACCTTCTATGCGCATTTGCTGAGAAGAATTAATCGAGTATTCATTATCTGCAGCCATAATCCCATTACCTAAGGCGGGTGGTTAGTTATACTACCTCGATACCAAGAACGAGAACATCATGGAAAAGATCGCAGGCTTTATTAATCGTACCCTGTGGGACGTTGATCTCAATGCCCTACCGCTGTGGCGAGCAAGGCTAATCCACACATTACGCATTTTGCACAATGTTATCGGTGATCTCGCCGACGGCCAGCTTACTCTGCGCGCCATGAGCCTGGTCTACACCACCTTATTATCCATGGTGCCTTTATTAGCACTGAGCTTTTCTGTCCTCAAAGGCTTTGGCGTTCATAACCAAATCGAGCCTCTGCTACTCGGCATGGTAGAACCACTCGGTACCAAAGGCAGCGAAATCGTCGGACAAATTATTGGCTTTGTCGACAATACCAAAGCAGGCGTCTTGGGCACACTCGGCCTGGCCTTTTTAGTTTATACCGCCATCTCCCTAGTACAAAAAATCGAAGAAGCCTTTAACCATATATGGCGCGTCAGGCAAAAACGCCGTTTAAGCGAACGCTTTAGCGACTACCTCAGCGTTATCATGATCGGCCCAATACTCGTGGTCACCGCCATCGGTTTAACTGCCTCTGTGCAAAGCAACGCCCTGGTCGAACAATTATCCGAAGTCGAACCCATAGGCAGCCTGTTCGCCATACTGGGCAGACTACTACCTTATATTTTGATCATGGTGGCCTTCACCTTTATTTATATCTTTGTTCCGAATACCAAGGTGAAATTTCGCTCTGCCCTAATTGGTGGTTTTGTCACCGCCATACTTTGGGTCACCATAGGCTGGGCTTTTGCTAACTTTGTTGCCGGTTCAGAAAAATACACCGCCATTTACTCCACCTTTGCGACATTAGTCTTATTTATGTTCTGGTTATACGTTGCCTGGTTAATTTTATTAATTGGCTCCAGCATCGTCTTTTATCACCAACATCCGGAAGCACTAACAAAAGATAGCGTTCCAGCCAAACTCAGCAACAGGCATAGAGAACAGCTAGGACTAGCGATTATGCAATTAATTGCCGAACGGTTTTATCACAACCAAACACCTTTAACGGAACGCGGCCTTATCGAACACCTGGAAGTCCCCTCTTATAACCTACAGCGCATCACCGACTCTTTACTTCACTCTGGCTTGCTGACTTTGTCGGAGGAAGAGCAATACCTTCCAGCGAAACCGCTCGATACCACTCCTCTAGTTGAGGTGTTACATGCCATCAGAGAAAACTGTAATCATGCCCCAAATATGACTGGCAATGATCGTTTTGCGACTAGCGCAAAACTCAGTGAACATATTGAGTCGCATTTGGATAAGGCATTAGAGGGGAAGATGATTAAGGATTTGATTGCATAGCGCTCGTCATGCCTGCGAAGGCAGGCATCCATGTTCACGGCTTCCTGCGAAAGCTTACGCGACCTACTTTTTTGTGTAAAAAGTAGGCAAAAACTTGCTCCCGATCAGCGACTGATAAGATCCAGGGACAATCATTCATGTCTGAGCCTACTGACTATTTTCTATCTACATACGCTCACTATATTATTTGATTTGAGCAATTTCTGATGACTACGATATCTGTAAATTTTGGGAGGGGACGATTTCCTATAAAACCTCTTATTTGTGATAAATTTATCCGCACGCCTATCATTAGAACATAAAAGCTTACATCCTGATTCATCAACCAGAGCTATTAAGTGAGCATCATCAAAATCCGGATTATCACTAACAGATTTAACATATTCTTCAGCATCATCCACACGATCGGAGTCAATACGAACCAATTTCCCTATTCTCTCCAACTCTAAAAACACACCCAAATACTTTCTTGCATTCCGCAATTGCCTATTGTATTCCGAACCACTGACCTTACCCCTGTATTAGTACCAATGTTTGGATGAGAAATTCATATTAAGCT
>CAYUVE010000038.1:0-15016 GCA_964447985.1 uncultured Thiotrichales bacterium | reverse complement strand
ACACCTTCTTCATCTAGATGGAAAAATATCTGTCGAAAGTAGCGAAGAGGGTAGTTGTTTCGAAGTGGTTATTCCTTTATCCAATTAGTGATGGATAAGATACGTGTACTGGTTATAGATGATTCTGCAGTCGCACGGCAATTTATTCGTAAGTCTCTAGAAAAAGACCCTAAAATTGAAGTCATTGGCGTTGCACCAGACCCGGATGCGGCGATGGTGGCGATTGAAAAACATAAACCCGATGTATTGACTCTGGATGTAGAGATGCCCAAAACAGATGGCATTACATTTCTACGTCGTCTAATGCGTAAAACGCCCATTCCGACAATCATGGTCTCAGCTGTTACGACTAAAGGTGCGGATATTACATTCCAAGCTCTCGAAGTTGGCGGTGTCGGTTATGTAACCAAGCCTTCAGGCCAAGGGCCTGTAGAAAGTATGCGGTTTGAGCGTGACATTAGGGAAATGGTTAAAGTCGCAGCCGGCGTTAAGAAAAAAACAATTAAAAAAATAGAACAACGTGCACCGCAAGAAAAGTTATCGGCTGATGCAGTAATAGAAAAAAAATCGCAATCTAGACGGCTTACTTCCAGTGATAAGGTTATCGCGATTGGTTCGTCTACTGGCGGTACTGAGGCGATAAAACAAATACTTGTAAAACTATCAGCGGATACACCGGGTATCGTTATTGCGCAGCATATTCCGGCATCGTTTAGTCAACCGTTTGCTAAGAGGATGGACCAGTGTTCCGCAATGACGGTCAGCGAGGCTAAAGATGGTGAACAAATTCGTCGAGGGCATGTTTATATTGCACCAGGAGATAAGCACCTGTTAGTCAATTGCCGTTCTGGTAAATATATTATTGAGTTAAGTGATGGTCCTGAAGTCAATCACCACCGCCCATCGGTAGACGTATTGTTTCGTTCCGTTGCACAAAATATTGGAAAAAGCGCCATAGGCATAATACTGACAGGTATGGGAGACGACGGCGCAAGTGGTTTAAAAGAAATCCAAGAAACCGGAGCTCCGACAATTGCTCAGGATGAAGAAACAAGCATTGTCTGGGGTATGCCCGGGGTGGCTGTTGCTATGAAAGCTGCCAATCATGTTCTTCCCTTAGATAAAATTGCAGCAAAACTTCTATCAATAGTTAAATAGTGGTTTATATATATGCTTGACCGTATATATGGTTTAACGTATATTCTCGCGCATGGGTATTTCTGCGCATCAATTTTTTCAGCTCTTATCTGACGAGACTCGGCTCCGTAGCCTATTGCTGATGAAGCAAGAAGGGGAGTTATGTGTCTGTGAGTTGGTTTACGCCTTAGAGATGAGTCAACCCAAGATATCACGTCATTTGGCCTCTCTGCGTGATAGCGGTGTGGTTGTCGATCGACGCCAAGGACAATGGATTTACTACCAAATTAGTCCGCTATTACCCGCTTGGGCACAGCAAGCTTTGGATGCGGCATTGCTTGGCTGTGCTGATAAAGAGTCTTTTCTACACGACAGTGAAGCACTCAGAGATATGCCGAATAGGCCTAGCGCGATTGGCTGTGCCTAAGTTTTGAGGGACTAACACGATGAATCTATTTGAACGTTATCTCACCATTTGGGTAGCTCTGTGTATTCTTGTTGGTATTGGTCTTGGCCATTTTATCCCTGGTTTTTTTCAAGCGATAGGCGGTTTTGAGGTTGCGCATATTAATCTTCCAGTTGCCATTTTAATTTGGTTAATGATTATTCCGATGCTGTTGAAGATTGATCTCAAAGCACTAAAAGGCGTTAAGCAGCATTGGCGTGGAGTAGGGGTAACCTTATTTGTTAATTGGGGTGTTAAACCCTTTTCCATGGCGCTATTAGCGTGGTTTTTTATTGGCTATTTGTTTAAGGCTTACCTACCCGCAGAACAACTTGATTCCTATATTGCTGGTTTAATCATACTTGCCGCCGCACCTTGTACGGCTATGGTCTTCGTTTGGAGTCATTTGATGAAGGGTGAACCGCATTTCACCTTATCTCAAGTGGCGTTAAATGATGTCATTATGGTGTTTGCTTTCGCGCCCATAGTCGGTGTGTTGTTGGGTTTGTCAGCCATTACCGTACCTTGGGATACCTTATTACTTTCTGTACTACTTTATATCGTTGTGCCAATGGGTATCGCCACGGCCATCCGTCAACAGTTCTTAGCGAAAGAATCTGGTAAGGTGGCTTTAGAGAGCTTAATAGGCAAAATACAGCCATTTTCTTTGTTAGCCTTATTAGCCACGTTGGTGTTGTTGTTTAGTTTTCAAGGTAAGCAAATTATTGAGCAGCCCTTAGTTATTTTATTGCTTGCTGTACCTATTCTTATACAAGTTTTTCTTAATGCCGGTTTGGCTTATTGGCTTAATAGAAAAGTCTGTTCGCCACATTGTGTTGCTGGGCCTTCCGCATTGATTGGTGCTAGTAATTTCTTTGAATTGGCTGTTGCCACCGCTATTGCCTTATTTGGTTTTGAATCCGGTGCGGCGTTAGCGACGGTTGTCGGCGTACTGATCGAGGTGCCCGTAATGTTATTAGCTGTGCACGTCGTTAATCGCTCAGAAAGATGGTATGAGCAGCATCAGGGAGTGATCTCTAGCGCTGAGTGTTGTCCTAACCTACGTGGCTAAAGCCTCTTGAGGGATGCTGTTATTATTTTGCGCGATAAAAAAATCACTTGATACTTGATCATTAACCACGGCAGAAACAAATTCTTCTGCAGGCACCGGTGCACCGATGTAATTACCCTGTAGGAAATCGATACCTGTATCCGATAAAAAGTGACAAGTTTTCTCATTGTTTGCCCACTCCGCTGTCGTAGAGATATCCATTAACTTGCTTATATGAATAATTGACTTAACGATTTCTTGATTAATTTTATTTTCCGCAATATCTTGAATAAATTCCCCATCAATTTTTATCATGTCAACATCTAAACGTGTTAAATAAGAATAGGTGCTGACGCCTGTGCCAAAATCGTCTAACGCTAAGGAACAACCGTATTCACGTAATTCTTTAATAAAATGATTGATGGAATCTATATTTGATAAAGCCGATGTTTCAGTGATTTCGAAAATTAATTGCTCATACAGATCAGATTTCGTTTTGAGTAAGTCGATTAAATGATCTTTGCAGGTGTTATCGGATAAGGTGCTAGCAGATAAGTTTATAGCCAGTTTGGGTCTTTTATCTGTCAAGGCGTGTAACTCAAGTAAGCTTTCCACGGTATGATCTATAACCCAGTTATCTATTTGTCTTATTAAACCGAAACGCTCAGATGCCGGTAAAAACTGGTGCGGCAACAAAAATTCGTGGCGACGGTTAATCATACGAACTAACACTTCCCAATGAGTAATCTTCTGGGTTTGTTGACAAAAAACAGGTTGATAGTAAAGCCGCAGCAGATTATTTTCGAGCGCGTCATTGATATCGGTAACGACCGACATTTGTTGTTTTTGCTCGGTGAGTTGTTGGTCATGATCCAGGTGAATTTGAATGCAATTACCGCCGCTGCTTTTTGCCGCATAGCAGGCTGTATCAGCATCTCTTAACAACTGGGAGATGCTAGTGGTTTCTTTATTTATTGCCGCTATACCGATACTTGAGCCGACTTTAAATAATTTCTCATCCCAGAAAAAACGATATTTTGCAACGACATCACGGATTTTTAGTGCGATTTGGTGAGAATTCTCGAGTGGGCAGTTGTCTAGCAATACACCAAATTCGTCACCACCTAGTCTCGCCAGAGTATCCCTCGACCTAAGCTGCTTAAGAATTTGCTGAGTGATTCTACGTAAAAGTTCATCTCCTGCCATATGACCGCAGGTGTCATTTACGACCTTAAACTGATCTAGGTCTAAATATAAGAATGTTGAAACAATATTATTCTTCTGCGCCGCGACTAAGCTTTTTTCCAAACGGTTTTCCATTTCATGTCGATTGACAAGCCCCGTTAAATGATCATGCGTACTTTGCCATAGCACTCTCTTTAGCGCAGCTTGACGTTCTGATACGTCATGAAATAGTAATAGAAAGCCAATATGGCTATCATCATCATTAGTTAATGTGGTGCAGAAATATTCAACAATGTATTTTTTGTTATCTTTTGTTACCAACACCGCAGTTTCTGGTTGCTGCATAGGGTTTGTTTCAGAAAAAATATCTGGAATGGGCTCATTAGTCGATTCATCAATGAGAATTAGGAATTTAGATATTTTTTTATTTAGCGGTGAGCCTTCAACAGCACAACATAGATTTTTAGCAGCGGGATTAATATAGTCGATAGTTAAGTCAGTATTTATTCTTATCACGCTATCAGAAATATTTTCTAATGTGGCATCAGCTAAATGCTTTTCATATTTTAATTCAGTCTGTGCCTTTGTTAATTTACTGATATCCGTAAAAAATATGATTGCGCCCTTAATATTTTTTTCATCATCGATATAAGGGGTAATAAATAGCTGAAAGAAGCCATGACCTATTGAGACATCTTCACGATGTTTTTCTCCGTTAAATATAACATCTTTCACTTTTTCTCTTAAGTCGACTATTGGAGTTTTCCAATCTAAAGCGGTTATCAGGTCATTATCATGGATCGCTTGGTTTAACAACATAGAAACCGCGTTAACATAGCGCTTGACACGCAGATCCGTACCGACGACAAGTAGAGGGAGTTCGATGCTGGATTGTAGGTTTTCTAAATCAATCGAAGTGTTATGCAGTTGATAAGTTTTTTGCTCAAGTTCTTCATTAACGGTGACGAGTTCCTCATTCGTTGCATGCAGCTCTTCATTTGTTGCAATTAATTCTTCATTTGAAGAAAGCATTTCCTCATTAGTGGTCTGAAGCTGCTCATTTGAATTGGTTAATTCTTGGTTAGTATTTTCTAATTCCTGAATCGCAACTTGCAAGCTCTGACGGGTAATACTTAATTCATCTCGCATTAGAGAAATAATATCACCACCTTCTTCACTGATATTTTCTTCTATTTTAGAGCCAGACAATGATTGGATTTTTCTTATTTCTATTACTATCCAGTCGGTCCTGTTTTGATCAAACAGAAAAGCAGTTGCTAGTACGGACTCGCGGTGGCTATGGTGCGTCATGATTTCGGTATTATCGCTATCACGAGTCTTTCTAAAGCGATTAATTAACGAGATAACAGTAAGTCGATACTCTGGCTTTAGCAAATTATTAATATTTCTATCGAAGGGCCCGTCTTCAATATCTAAAACAGAAGAAATTGAGCCAAGGGTATAGATGACTTGATTATTATCATCGATCAATAAAATAGGGTTGACAATTTTCTTGCATACTAACTGGCTTAGCTGGGTTTCGATAGGTATGACTTCTGTACTGATACGTTTTTGTTCGTTAATTCGAATCTGTGGTAGTTGAAAATGTGTGTTTACGTTGCTGGGTTGGTAATTAATGTTTTTGTTATAAAGTTTTAATTCCGTATTAGATTGAGTAAAGAGTTTTTGCTCAGAACCTAAAGATTCTGATGTTCCTAGCAAGAAAACTCCGTCTTGATTTAAGGCACGATAAATATTGTTTAATGCAAATTCCTTCGCATGATCTTGCAGATAAATTAAAACATTGCGACAGCTAACTAAGTCAATATTTGAAAAGTGTGGGTCTTTTGCAAGATTGTGTGAAGAAAAAAATATTTTATCTCTGATCGTTTTTTTTACAGAATAATATTCACTTCGGCTCTCAAAGTAAGTATTGATAATTTTTTTATCAATACTCGTCAAAAGACTGCGGTTATAGAGTCCACGTCGTGCTTCAGATATGAGTTTTTCTGAGATATCTGTCGAGAATATTTGATAGTTAGGGTCAATACTTAATTCTTTGGCAATTTGATCGATGACAATGGCGACACTGTATGATTCTTGACCTGTAGCACAACCTGCAATCCAAATTCTGAGAGGCTCATTGTTGGATGTTTTTTCGACCAGTAAGTTTTTAAGTATGGGTTTAAGTTCTTCAAAGACCTTCCCATCTCTAAAAAACTCGGTTACCGCAATAGACAGAGACTGTACAAATATTTTTGATTCATCGGCACTATGAGAGACGTAATCAAAATAGCGATCAATAGTGTTGAGTTTCAGTATCGACATGCGTCGAATAATACGTCTCTCAAGCGTAGTGCGTTTAAAGGCCCATAAATTGACAGAAGTATTACTAGAAATGAGATCAATAACCCGTTGGGTCATATCGGCAGGCAAAGCATTACGGTTATCGAAATCTTCGCCCATCACTATCTTTTCTATAAATGGACCAATTTCGCCAACATCTAAAACGCAAGGTGACTGTAAAGCGTAGATGGCAGAATTCGGCATGCCATCGTATTTGGCGCTGTCTGGTTCTTGTACTATTCCATAGCCACCAGCGTTTTCAATTGCCCTTAGACCGCTTGCTCCGTCACTACCGGTTCCTGACAGTACAACACCTATTCCATACTTTTGAGCATCTTTTGCTAGGGAGTAAAACAAGCGGTTGATCGACGGGTTGGCACCGATATCTGCTGTAGTTGGTAATAAGCGTATCTTACCTTCCATAACTTCGACGTCTTTGTTCGGGGGAGTGATATAAACCGTTCTAGGTTTTAACTGCTGAGATCTTTTAATCGTTACAACGCGTAGGCCGGTATATCGTTCTATTAAATCTCTCAGCATGCTGGGGTGGGTAGGCGATAAATGCTGAGCAACGATATAACTAACGTTGATACCAACCGGCAGATTGCGAAACACGTGTTCTAAAGCTTCAATTCCGCCAGCAGAAGCGCCAATTGCGACGATATATAGCTGCTTAGTATTTTGTTCTCTCTTACTTAGCTTAGCCATATGGGCTACTAAGCGCTTTGTTTAAAATAGGTGATCACATTTTTGAGCATTTTTCCGGCCTCACTGTCAGATTCTAAATATTTGCTTAAGGGTTCTTGGCCTTGCATCACATTGTTTATGCCAGAAATTTGAGATATTTCAGCAGGCGACATGCGCTGAAAACCCATGCTCCAATCATGAAAACTACGGTTAGGTATTTCTTCTTTGAATAAAAGACGGATATTAGAATGGCGCTGATCAGCGCTAATGGAGTGGAATGTTTCTTCAACCTGCTCAGATAGGCCTTCAAGCACTTGGAAAAATGACCCGTCTGAATAAAGCAGCATACCCGTAATTGAGCGGGTATGATTAAGCTTACGGGCTTGGTCTAATAGCTCATCGAGTTGATCATCTGACATCAACTCGACCGAGCGGCTGATATAGCCTAGATGTATAAGCGGCTCGTTCATCCTTAAAGCTCCGCGTGTCTTACTAAACGTTTGCAACTAAATCGGAAATTGATCAAGCGCACCGATATGGCAAGTCGTATAGTATACGCGCCTTTGAGCGAAGTTAAAGGTTTAGTCACTGCAAATAAGCAAATTATGCTGTCAGTTATTAAACCACCTAATTTCAACTTATGACGTGACTTTGACGGGTGAGTTCCCTTGGCGTATCGTGCTGTATAGGTTTAAATTTAAGAAAATAGGGTTATATTGGCTACGAGCTTTTTTAGTAGATGATAATGGCAGTTCAAAATACATCAGATCGAATACTCGACGTTACGCAGGAGCTTATCCAGTCTCGTGGCTACAGTGCGATGAGCTTTAATGATATTGCTCTAGAAGTGGGCATTAAAAAGCCAAGCATCATGCACCACTTTCCAAGCAAGGTTGCTTTGGCCGTAGCGGTTGTCGATCGCTACCGAAAAAATTTTGCTGAAATGTATGACGGAATGTTATCAAACAAAAATAACAACCCGTCAGAATTGATCGACACGTTTTTTTCTCCTTATCTAAATTTGGGAGAGAATGGCGAGAAAATCTGCTTATGCGGTGCTCTTGCTGGGGAGTATATGGCACTACCTGAGGCCGTGAGAGATGAAGTAACTTCTTTTTTTGCGGAAAGTAAAAAATGTTTAGCCGCCATTTTGGCAATGGGCAAGGAGAAGGGCGCTTTTGATTTTGATGGAGAGCCTGAAGTCGTCGCGGGATTAATCTTGGATACCCTACAAGGCGCGCTGATAGTTAGCCGTGCAACATCAGATACGGAAAATGTTAAGAATACTATCGACGCATTAAGAGCTGAAATCCTTTCTTAGATTAATCTAAACTCATTACTATCTGCACAGCCACATCTTTCCGCAGTTGATATGTTTAATATTATCAATGGGTTAGTGTGTTATTTAACTCTCATTACAGGTATTAATTATTGAGCTTGACATTATCGACATGAGTGATTAAATTACACCTACCGTACGTTAGGTAGTATTAACCCAGGAGATCACTGATAATGAAACTTTACGAATTTGAACCTTTCCCAAACCCACGTCGAGTACGTATGTTCCTTGCCGAGAAAGGAGTGGATATCGATCGCGAGCAGGTTAATGTTCCAGAAGGAGAGCACCGTACTGAGGCATATAAAGCTAAAAACCCTAGTGCAACCGTGCCTTGCTTAGAATTAGATGATGGTAGTCACGTTAGCGGTTGCGTTGCGATATCACGTTATTTTGAAGCCAAAAATCCATCACCTGCATTAATGGGTGATAGTGCCGAAGATCAAGCTAATGTTTCCATGTGGCAGCGTCGTGTTGAAGAAGGTCTAATGGATGCATCAACGACCTATTTCCATCACGCTACTCCAGGTCTGGGTGCGCTTGAACTTTACCAAAATAAAGATTGGGGTGAGAAAAACCGTGAGCGGACCATTGCAACAATGAAAACGCTTGATAATGAACTCGCTACGAAGAATTTCATAGCTGGAGACAGCTTTTCGATCGCAGATATTACGGCACTATGTGCTATTGATTTTGCTGTATTTGCAGAAATTGCCAAACTTGAAGATTATCCAAATCTAAGTCGTTGGCATGCTGACGTGTCAGCTCGACCTAGCGCTAGTGCGTAATAAATATTTAGTCTGAAAATTAACAGGTTACGATATGAAAATTAACGATAATCTAGATATTCGCGCTGTCGCAGACAGTGCGTCGATTGATTGGGTGTCATCGCCCCTGCCTGGCGTGGATCGTAAAATGTTAGAGCGCGACGGCAACGAGGTCGCGCGAGTTACCTCCGTAGTAAGATATGCGCCAGGCAGTTCTTTTTCACCTCACACCCACACTGGAGGTGAAGAGTTTATTGTGCTTGAAGGAGTATTCTCTGACGAAATGGGTGATTTTGAAGCCGGTACCTATGTTAGGAACCCGGTTGGTTCGACACATAAACCTGAGAGCAAACAAGGTTGCCAAATCTTCGTTAAGCTATGGCAAATGCCACCGGATGATCAGGAATATGTCCGTGTTAACTTTAACAGATCCGAAGGTTGGCACAATAATCAGGAAACAGGTGAGTCGGTTTTACCACTACACCAAACTGAGTATGAAGACGTTCGAATTGTGCGCTGGCCTGTAGGTCATACGGCACATCAAGCATTACAATTTATCGGTGGTGCAGAATATTTTGTTTTGGAAGGCAGTTTTTCTGATGAAGAAGGTGACTACGGCAAGGGTACATGGTTACGTTTGCCTATTGGTGCCAAACATACTCCCAGAACAGAAGAAGGCTGTACTGTCTATATTAAAACTGGTCATCTGGTACATGATTTACCGAAGCCGCCGAAAGGCTAAAATTAATGATTGATCTATACACTGCAGCAACACCTAACGGCATTAAGATTTCCATGGCGTTGGAAGAGTTAGCGCTGCCTTATACGGTTTATCATCTCAATTTGTCAGAAGGTGAGCAAAAGAAACCCGAATACTTAAAAATCAATCCTAATGGGCGTATTCCCGCTATTGTTGATCGAGATAATGATGATTTTGCGGTATTTGAATCAGGCGCCATACTGTTATATCTGGCGGAAAAAACAGGTAAGCTTATGCCCACGGATGAAAAAGGGCGTTCACAAGTTATTCAATGGTTGATGTTCCAAATAGGCGGGGTTGGTCCCATGCAGGGACAAGCCAATGTCTTTTATCGCTATTATCCTAAGAAACTCCCCGATGTCATCGAGCGCTACCAGCATGAGACTCGCCGCTTATACCAAGTATTGGATGATCAACTAGAAGGACGCGAATATATTTGCGATGAATTTTCCATTGCCGATATCGCTCACTGGGGTTGGATCAGTTGGTATGCATGGGCCGATATTGACATCAGTGGTCTGGATAACCTGAAACGTTGGATAGATACCATGCGTTCGAGACCGGCTTGTGAAAGAGGTTTGAATATTCCACCATCTTTAGACGGTGATTCCGTCGTTAGCATGGCTAAAAATATGCTGCAGAAATAGATATTATTCAATGCCCTCACAACCATTAGTCATCGTTGTTGGAGCTGGCCCGGGTTTAGGCCAGGCGCTGATGCATCGCTTTGAGAAAGGTGGGTATAAAGCCACTGGTTTTGTTCGTTCCTCATCATCTGCCAATAATGATGACTTAGATATTCGCCAATTGGATTTTAGTCAGGCGGAAATAGCAAAAAGCGAAATCACATCACTGGTTGAAGAATATGGCCCACCTAAAGTCGTTATTCATAATACTGCCAATTTGGTTATCGCGCCGTTTTTAGAAACACGCCTTAGCGATTATGAAGAAACATGGCGTTCTATGTTTTTATCAGCGGTGACATTGGCTCAAGCTGTTATACAACCCATGGTACGCGGTGGCGGTGGTGCGTTCTTAGTCACCGGTGCAACAGCCAGCTTACGTGGCGGTGCACGTTTTTCAGCCTTTACCTCCGCTAAGTTTGCCTTACGCGGACTAACCCAATCCTTAGCCCGTGAATATCAAGCTAGTGGTATCCACGTTGCGCATTTCATTCTTGATGGAATCATCGATACTGATGCCAGTCGCGAGCTGCATTCACTTGATCCCTCACGCATGATGAAGACCGAAGATATTGCTGAGAACTATTGGCATATCGCCCATCAGTCTAGTTCTGCGTGGTCACACGAAATCGATCTACGCCCACAGTCTGAAAATTTTTAGGCTGCACCATGCATGCAAACTGATGTACTGATTGTTGGTGGTGGTCTGTCTGGATTATCACTTGCGAGACATCTCGATACTAAGAATCGTGATTACCGTTTGTTCGAATCACGCGATCGCTTCGGCGGTCGTATTGTTACAGAAACTGTTAATTCCAAGAATGATAGTGGCTACTTTGATCTTGGTCCGGCGTGGTTTTGGCCCGGCCAGCCACGTATGGCGAAACTTATTAGTGAGCTTGGATTACAAGTATTTGAACAATATTCAAAAGGCGCATTGCTTTTTGAAGATGAGCAAGGTCAAGTATTCAAAGATGCTGGCTATGCCTCTATGGCCGGCTCTTATCGTTTTAAGGGCGGTTTTTCAGCGCTGATAAATGCAATGACGGAGCAACTTGCTAATGAACGTCTTTACCTAAAGTCAGGCGTTACCGAAATAAAACATAGTAGTGCGCAACTTTTAGTCAGTATTAAAAAACATGATGACGTTATCGAGACTATCCAATGCAATAAAGTTGTACTCGCGCTACCTCCTCGTGTTGCTGCGGATAATATCAAATACTCACCGGGGTTAGACGAACAAGTTATTACGTCAATGCGCGGTATTCCCACCTGGATGGCAGGGCAGGCAAAGATCATGGCAGTCTATGGAACACCTTTTTGGCGTGATTCTAATCTCTCGGGTGACGTTATGAGTCGACGCGGGCCTATGGTAGAAATTCATGACGCATCACCGGTTGAAGGTGGCCCGTATGCCTTGTTTGGTTTTGTCGGTTATGGCGTCAATGCTCGCAAAGACCGTGAAGAGGCTTTACGACACTCTGCACAAGAACAATTGGTTCGCTTATTTGGTGAACAAGCCAATCAACCGATTAAACTAATATTGCAAGATTGGGCGTTTGAGCCAGAAACGGCAACAGAACTCGATGCTATACCACTTGGCCATCACCCGGCATATGGATTAGCAGACGCGCTTAGCCAGATTTGGGATGATCGATTGATTATGGGATCAACAGAAATTGCTGAATCCTTTGGCGGTTATCTTGAAGGCGCGTTGGAAGCTTCTGAGTCAGTATTAAAGCAGCTTTAAAATAGGGTGCTCAACTCGCATTGAGCACCCAACCACTTAAAAAAGACTCAGTGGATTAAACTATGCGGCAGCTTTGGAGGTAGTTCGACAGGTTTTAATGCCAAATAGTGTATATAAAGGACACCAAGATACTGTTGCTGTGACAAGTGGTACTAAACCCACTAAGCCCCACCAACTTTGGTAATAATAACCCGCTGCAAATATTGCTAAGGCAATAACAATGCGAGCAGTACGATCAATTGAGCCAACGTTTTCCATAATTTTACCTTATCTGTTTAGTTACTTGAGGTTTGCTGCGCGAATCATGACGGGAAATCCCATTTCACACTATGATGCGGATCTAATTCACCGGGAGCCAAGTAGTACCAAGTGTTAACCTCCATCGCGCCAAGCTCGCCAGGGAAAGCCGGTAAGCTCGCGACGTGCATACCACTTTTTACTAACTGCGTGGCATTAACGAAGTCGATGACATCTTCATGGGTTGAAGTCGGGTCAACGGCGTAGTGGGTCATATGACCACCATTTTTCATATTGACATCGAAACAGAACTCTCCGCTCACCTCGCGAAAGTCAATTGCAGCATTAGGTTGATGCGCTAAGTGATTGGCAATAGTGGCTAATTCTGCTGTAGCGATAGACGCCTGTTTACTGGCGAATGCCGTGCTTGTAATTAACAAAACTGCTAATGCAGTCGTTGTTTTGATAAGAATATTCATAGGTGCTCTCCATGGGTACAAACAACTCAGAGCACCTATTTCATGCGATTGAGAGAAAAGCGTCTGTAACCTAGGTCACCTCGACCATCGATTCCAATCCAGAAGCATCAATAATATCGATACCTTTGCGGCCAGTTTGAATATGGCCATTATTGGTTAAGCGACGCAGATAGCGTGAAACGACTTCTCTAGCGGTACCCAACTGCGTTGCAATCTCGCGATGGGTGGTGTCGATATGCGGGCCATTATTGATTAGGTAGCGTATTAAACGTTCTTCAACAGTAAGAAACGCCACCTCGTTGACCAAACATATTAATTCTAAAGACCGACGTGCGATTTGCGAAAAGATGTATTCGCGAAATGTTGTATCTTCTAAGGCTTGAAGAAAATCATTTTTATTGAGCACAGCGATTCTAACTTCTGTTTCTGCATAGGCAGCAGCAGGGTAGTCATCATCCGCAAGTAAACATAAGGTAGTGGTATTGCATACCTCAGCAGGACATAAGCGGTATAAAACGATTTCGTTACCATGAATATCCTGGTACTGGACCCTAACATTACCCGATACAACCACCACAAAATATTGACAAGCTGAGCCCTGGGTAAACAAATAGGCACCAGCGGGTACAGTTTTAGTTGCTGCTTTTTGACTTAATAGCGACCAGCCGGGCGAATCAGGTGGTGTGCTAAGAAAACATTCTTCAAACCAAGAACTAGACATATCGTTAAGTGAAAACTAAACACATACTTATTACATGATATTTAATCATCTGTCACCTTATATCGAATAGATTTTCTGTCGTCGATAAGTCTGCCCCAATAAAAATTATAGGGATGAACATCTTGGGTATTTTGCTGGTTTCTGACTAGGGCTTTTTTATCGTTATGCCAACGAAAAATGCCGCCTTCTAAATTATAGGCGTTTTCAACTCCATGCTCTGATAGTTGATTATTTAGTTTGGATAGCAGATGAGAAGATCGACGACCAACAGAACAATAGAATATTGCTGTTTTCCCGTTAAGTTGATTGCCGTATTGTGCAAAAAAATCTTCAGGCTTAATGCCTGGGTTTACCTTAATCGCATTATCAATATGGCTTACCTCAAACTCGCTAGGCTTACGTACATCGAATACGATTAATTCGCCAGGGTTGGCTTGGCTAAATTGCGTATTATTAATATGATTAATAGGGTATTTTTCTTTAATATCCTCGTGAATATCATCCAAGTTATCACCAAAAGCATAGGCATTACTAGAAACCAGCCATGTTGTTAACACGTATATCAATATAACGAGATAAAAGCGAAAGCTAAATACCTTATTAGTGTTCATTGACTTGATTTACTGATTTCTTTTTAGCCTTGAAAGGTAGAAGAAGACTCCATACTAACGACGCTGGCTCATTGGTCTGATATTCCGATAAACCTATTTGCATATTATCGTGACCGTCTCGCGGTTGTGGCGTATAGGTACGATAAAGCCTGTCCCAAACCGAGAGAAAGAATCCGTAATTGCTATCGGTCTCAGACTGAATCACAGAATGATGAACTCGGTGCATATCAGGCGTCACAACAATTTGACGTAGTACTTTATCTATCGTTAAAGGTATTCGTACATTGGAGTGATTAAACATGGCTGAGGCGTTTAATATTACCTCAAATAAAAACACGGCTAATGCAGCAGGGCCAAGTATCAACACCACCAGTAATTTATATGCCATGGAAAGCAAAATTTCTATGGGATGAAAACGTAAACCTGTCGTGACATCAATATCTCTATCGGCATGATGCACTTGATGAAGCCGCCACAAAATAGGAATTTTGTGACTCAACAAATGCTGGAAATAAATCGCCATGTCCAAAACAACGATGGCTAAAATCACCTCCAGCCAAAAGGGTAGACTCACTTGATTGAGTAAACCCCAGCCTTTATCAGCGACAATACTAGCCATAGCGACAGCAAGAATGGGTACGGCGACTTTTACGGCTATTGAGTTAATCACGACCAGTGATGCATTGGTAAACCAGCGTTGATAGCGAGGCAAAGCACGCACCTTACGTGGAACCAAAAACTCAAATTGCGCCATAATCAGTAAGACACTGATAAATACGGCAATACGTAATAGACCCTCATAAGGCTCAATAATCGTCATG